>JAFGME010000031.1 GCA_016927695.1 Bacteroidales bacterium | reverse complement strand
GAAGAAGAATACAATGAGTTTCTTCATGAATATCAGAAAACACTGAAACCCAAAATAAGGGAATAAGGTTTTAATCCTTACGTTTACCTATTCTACTAAGGTTAAAAAATCATAAGGTTTATTTGGAATTTTACTGCGAACGGGAGAGGAAACAAGATCCTGCGGCAGTCAAATAAACTTCTACACTGCCACTCCTTCATACAAATACCCCTGGAAACCAATAAAGGTACTTCTGATCGAAGCAATATCCCCAAGCTCCTGCCTGGCATCGGCGATGGCATGGTATTTCAGTTCTAACAGGTCGGGGAGTTTGGCATCGTCGAGTTCGTCAACTCCGGAATGGATATACTGTTTAAGAACAAAGTTCAAAAAATCCTGCTGTCTGCTGTCGTAACTGTTGAAATGCACCCTGGCTCTCTCTGCCCTTGCAGTCCGGTTGAGCAGTTCTGATTTGAATGCAATGTATGCCAGGACGTCATAGAGATCACTGTCTTCGGCCTGTATCATCTTCTGCAAGTCATGCAACTGGCTTCTTGTGTATCCTCTTTCATTGAGTTCTTCCAATAATTTTTTTCTTGTATCAGGCCGACTCCAAATCCGGCGCAATTCGTCTTCATTCTTAAAAAAATCAGGGAGTGAACCGAACAGGCTGAATAAAAACTCTTCTGCTGAAATGGGTTTGCCTTCAGCGCTCCAGAATGATGTTTTTACCATGTGCTGCAACTCACGGATTTTGCCATCCGAAAGTTTAACCTTTATCATTCTGCGTGGTTGCTCATCACACCTGCAGGGATCATACCCGCAAACGGGACAGGGGTCCGGAGGGGGTTTTTCGCAAATACAGGGCCATTGACCGCAGACCCGGCAAACCCTGGGCGGTCTTACAACAGACGGCTGGGGTTCAACCGGCTCTCCATCCCACTCAGGATCGTTAAAATGATAGTATGCTTTTACGAAATCATAAATGGTAAAATAGTCTTTATTGTCATAGATCCTTGTGCCTCTGCCAATGATCTGTTTGAATTCGATGAGGTCGTGCACCGGTCGCATCAAAACAATATTCCTCACCTCTGGGGCATCCACTCCCGTGCTCAGTTTGTGTGAGGTGGTGAGTATGGTGGGTATGTTTTTTTCATTGTCCTGAAAATCCCGCAGGTGTTGCTCTCCAAGCTTGCCCTCATCGGCTGTTACCCTTTGGCAGTAATTGGGATTTGTGCTGTCGGATATCTGGTTGATAAGGTTCCGGATGGCAAGGGCATGAAGCTGTGAAGCACAAAAAACAAGTGTTTTCTGTCCCTGGTCAATCAGTTTCATAAAGGTTCTGACCCTGTATGCCTCAATGTCCATCAATTCAATGATGCGATTCTGGTCTTCGATGCCATATACCCTTCCTTCATCAATTTCACCCACCATAACTTCATCGTCCGAAGTATAGACATATTCATCACCGGTAGTGGAAATTTCCTTTACCCTGAAGGGTGTAAGAAAACCGTCGTTGATCCCTTCTTTCAGGGAATAGATATACACAGGTTCACCGAAATACCTGTACGTGTCGGCATTGTGTTTTCTTTTGGGAGTTGCCGTGAGGCCCAGTTGAACGGCAGGGCTGAAGTATTCCATTATGGCCCGCCAGTTGCTCTCATCGTTTGCCCCTCCCCGGTGACATTCATCAATGATAATGAAATCGAAAAAATCTTTAGGGTATTCACCAAACCAGGGAGTGCCCTGTGGCCCGCTCATGAAGGTTTGAAAGATGGTGAAAAAGACACTCCCGTTTTTGGGCACCCGATTCTTTTTTCTGATCTCATCGGGGCTGATGCGGACCAGCGCATCTTCCTCGAAGGCGCTGAAAGCATTGAAAGCCTGGTCGGCTAATATGTTACGGTCTGCAAGGAACAGGATTCGGGGGCTCCTTTGCCCGTCCCTGTTAATGTTCCATTTGCTGTGAAAGAGTTTCCATGCGATCTGGAAGGCTATTGCTGTTTTTCCCGTTCCGGTGGCCAGGGTTAACAGGATACGATTTTGTCCTTCGGCAATGGCTTCGAGGGTTTTTGTGACGGCGTTTTCCTGGTAATAGCGGGGTTGCCATGTTCCACTCCTGTCTTCAAACGGGATGGAAAGGAGTGTGTCGCGCAACCTGACGTTTATGGGATTTTTAACAATGTCCTTTTCAAAAGTTTTTGCCCAGAGTTCATCCGGGCTTGGGTAGCCGGAAACTTCGCCTTCTTTGCCTTCCTGCATGTCGATGGCATAGATCTCAAGGCCGTTGGTTGCATAGGTGAAGCGCACATGGAGCCTCCCGGCATAATCTTTTGCCTGCGATACGCCTTCGGTATGATGTTTTTCGGTGGCTTTGGCTTCTATTACGGCGAGGTTGCGGTTGCGGTATTGCAATACATAGTCGGCCTTATCAGGTCTGCTGCGCTGCCCGTGGCCAATGAGGCGGCCTTTGTTGATGGGGAACTCCATCCTGATCCTGCTGCCCTCCACAACACCCCAACCCGCTTTCTTCAGAATAGGGTCGATGTAGGTTAACTTTGTTTCGGCTTCATTCATAATTCATTCATTTTCCCCTCCGGATCACATAATAATCACATAAAAAATACCTGTAATACATTTATTATACAATGCTTTACGATTTAATTCAGTTCCAAACACCGCTTATTGTCACATAACCATCACATAAGATCATCATGCCCAAAAAGGTATATAACTTGCATATTTTCTTGACTTGTTACTTGGATCATCTTCTTTAATCAATCCTTCTTCTATTGCATCTCTTATTATCCTTGAAGCAATTGAATAATTATGACTTTCAATTTTAAAACGTTCCCGCAAACTTTGATTGGTCATTTTCTCATTGGAAACATATTTTAAACAGGCATGCTGATAGCAAGCCCTTATTTTTTCTTTTTTATCCAGATTATTAAGTGTCTTATAGCTATACATTGTAATCCTGGTCCTTCTTTCGCTAACAATAACATCAATCGGTGGCAACTGGTAGAGTTCGTTATTAAAAATAACTTTGTCAAGTCCACTTCCTTTTTCTTCACAATAACCGAGTCTTCGCATCAGGTCGGCTAACTTCTCATTCCTGGACACATAAGCATCAATGAAACGTTCAGGATTTATAAGAGGTGTGCCGGAGTTCGAAATTTCAATTCTGTCCTGAAATATTTCGATCATTGGGAATCCAAGCTCAGCAAAATCCTGATGAATAAGGGCATTTGCGACAAGTTCACGAATTGCTATTTCCGGATACATCCTGCTTTCTTTCCGCAGCGCTTTAACAATTTCTTCGTTTGCGGGCAATTGGCTGTTTATCCAGTCTACAAGGCCAGTAAATCCTAATGCATAGCCTTTGATGCCGATTTGCTCTCTCTCTGTTTCAATTTTGTTCTTCCCTTTGTAAACAATAACCCTTACAGCTTTTCTTTTGACGGTTTCAAAGTCATTTAGGTTTTTCGCAAAAAGCAGTGCCCCTAATTTTGTAATTGAATAATTGCCGCTATCCTTTATTATCAACCCCTCACTCATGAATTTTTCAATTACACCAATTTGGTCCGAAGGATAAGGAATTTTCAATAGATCGAAATATGTTTCTGTGCTTAATAGTTTTACTATTTCAGCAGCATTTACATTGTTTAGCGCATTCTCCTTTTCAAAAGGATTGATTTTTTTGCGCCATATTTTGGCTTCTTTTTCCGGGAAATCTCCCATTTTTCTTGTAACACTACCAATTCTTATGTACGGGTTGTGAAAAAATTCCACCGGGCGGTTACCTGCAGCCGGAATAACAAATAAAGCTATATGTTTGCCCGAAGTATAATCAAACTCGTACACCCTGAAATCAATACGGGGGTTTAGGCGGTTGGCCAGCCAGTTTTCCAGTTCTTCATTCCCCTTTTTATACATTTTGGGTTTGAAGCTGGTCCCTCTCACAATATGAGTTTTATCCTCTACCCCGAAAATAAGGAAGCCAGTGGGTTGGTTATGGAGGCATGCCCCGTTTGCCAAGGCTGAGATTTCCTTCCCTATTTCATCTTCCGAATGAAAGTTGAGCTTGAACTCTACCCACTCTGATTCTGCAGGTTGCCTGACCAGTCTGTCAATAAGATTCTTTAATTGCTCGCTATTCATTGATCAATTTTTCAGATATTAGGTTAACTCTCCATTGAACGCTTTTTGGAGGATTGATTTTTTTAGATGGTCTAATTCATTTGCTTTATTTGAGTACTTAGATTCCAAGATTTGAATTTTATTTTTAATGAGATTTAAGTTATGAATTATTCTATGCTGATCTTTTTTATCATTTGGAAAACAAACAATAAGTTCTTTAAGTTTTGATGCATTAAATCCCCCTTGTGCGCTCCCCGAAATGCCGGTATTTATTCTATCCCAGTAGGTAGAAGTTTGAAAAAATAAAAATAAAAATTCAGGATCAAGTATATCAGCATTGTTTTGGAGGCGGATAAGATATGATGCAAACACAGATGTTGGAGGGTTTTTAACTAAATAGCTTTTACCTGTTGTTGCACCAGTTCTTGCAAAAACAATGTCCCCATCCTTTAGCTTGTATTTTGAATAATCATCCTTTTCAATTTTGCAGTAAGGGACTGCCGACCAATCAACCTCATTGTTTTGAATGTCAGTAATTCGAAGAAGTTTAGCATTTCCATTGTTGCTTGATTTTGTTGTGTAGCCATACATTATTTTTGCAACATTATCTAACTTTTCTTCTCTCCAATCGTCCTTATTAACAGTAAATATTTCCTCCAACTTACTCTGAAACAGATCCCTTGCATTCTGAATATTTCGTTCAATGTTGGCCCTGGCTTTGTCTATGGCGGCAAAGGCCGCGTCGAGGATGGCTACGATGCGGTGTTGCTCGGGGAGTGGGGGGATGGGGATTTCTACAAGTGATAATTTTGAACCTGATAATTCTTTAAAGGTAGTTCCACTTCCTAAATCATTCAATAATTGGATTGAATTTTTTAAAAAATAGTAAAGAAATGTTTTATTTATTTTATCAGAAGGTACTATGCCTTTACATCCTTGATTTGTGGCAATTGGTTTGGTATTTATTGCTAAATGTCCAATCGGGGCCCTTGATGAAAGTATTACTGAATTAGGAGGTAGAACTTTGGCTGATGAATTTTTTAATCCTGCAGCGGTAATTTTTCTTTCAGTATCATTAACATAAATTGAATTTAATTTACCCATATCTTTTGGAGTAATCCATAAATTTTCTCCATCCCAATATTCTTTAACTTTTGTATCTGGTGTTCCACCATTTAAGACTTCACAGATTTCTCCAATTTTTTTTATTTCCCAACCTTTCCTCATATCAACTCCTTAATCGATTTCAAAATCTCATTTGTTTCTTTATCCAGGCTTTCCATTTCGGCCAATATTTCCTGCGGGCTGCGCAAAGGGGCTTCGTCGGGCGCATTGGGATTTTTTACAGAAAGGTCGTAGGTTGCCGTGTCAATATCCTCAATGTTCAGGGACCAAAACCTTTCGTTTTCGGGTTTTGTTTTTTGCAGTTCAATAAACTCCGCCATATCCTGGTCGTTCAGGGGGTTGGTCTTGCCCATGTTCCGCCCCGGATCGAGCCGGTAAAACCAAACCTTTTTGGTGGGTTCCCCTTTCTGAAAAAACAATACCACGGTTTTTACACCTGCACCGAGAAACGTACCGCCCGGCATATCCAGCACAGTGTGCAGGTTGCAGGTTTCAAGGAGGTATTTTCTCAGTGATACGGAGGCATTGTCGGTATTGCTCAGGAATGTGTTTTTGATGACAATTCCGGCCCGCCCGCCGGCCCTCAGTGATTTGATGAAATGCTGCAGGAACAGGAAGGCGGTTTCCCCGGTTTTGATGTCGAAATTCTGCTGTACCTCTTTTCTTTCCTTTCCCCCAAAGGGCGGATTGGTCATTATGACATCGTACCTGTCCTTTTCCCGGATATCACGTATGCTCTCACTGAGGGTGTTGGTATGGATGATGTTGGGAGCTTCGATGCCATGCAGGATCATGTTCATGATGCCAATGATGTAGGCGAGGTTTTTCTTCTCTTTGCCGTAAAAGGTATCCTCCTGCAATTTCTTCAGGTTGGCGGTGGTTTTATCCATCCTCCCGTAAATGTAGTCGTATGCTTCGCATAAGAAGCCTGCCGAGCCCACGGCGCCGTCGTAAACAGTTTCCCCCGGCCTTGGGTCAACTACTCTGATAATCGCCCTGATGAGCGGACGGGGGGTGTAGTACTGGCCGCCGTTCCTCCCGGCATTTCCCATGTTCCGGATCTTGCTTTCGTAAAGGTGGCTCAGTTCATGCTTGTCCCTGCTTGACCTGAAAGGCAGTTCATCTGCAAGTTCCAGTATTTCACGCAGGTTATATCCGCTCTGTATCTTGTTCTTCAGCTCGCTGAAAATCTCCCCGATCTTGTATTCAATGGTTTTCGGGTTATCCCTTGATTTTTCCCTGAATCCTGCCAGGTAAGGGAAAAGTTTATAATCAACGAACTGCACCAGGTCGGGCCCGGTCATTGCCTTATGATGGTCCGGCCGGCCATCTTCGTCTTTGGGCATGGCCCAGGTTGACCACCTGAATCCGGGATCAAGAATGAATTCGTAATCTTCCCCTCTCAGGGCCGCTTCATCGGCTTTTTCTTTTTCAAGCTCATCGAGGTACCTCAGGAAAAGTATCCAGGAAGTCTGGCCAACATAATCGAGTTCACTGTCAGCGCCCGGATCTTTGTAAAGGATGTCGTCGATGTTTTTAAAGGTTTGTTCGAACATGCACTTACTTTTAACAACATCAGAAAATTCTGCGACGAAATTAGCAAATCACAGTATCAAAAGCAAAAAAATCAATTTTAGTGGTTACAATCACCAAAAAATAAGTAATTTTGGTGGTTCAAACAACCATTTTATGGATATGGATGGGGTAACTTTAACAATATGGAGAAACTTATTGAAAAATCAAACAGGATGATCCGTTCAGTTCAGTATCCGCACCGGAGGGATGTTACAGGCAACATCAACTGGGAATGGCGGATGAACGGAATTGTAGGGTCAAGGGGAACGGGAAAAACAACTTTACTGCTTCAAAAGCTGGCAGAGTACCAAAAAGCCGGCCAGGAAGCGCTGTATGTCAGGCTGGATGACCTCTATTTTGCCGATCACACGGTGTATGACCTCGCTGATGCCTATAGGAAGAATGGCGGGAAGTATCTATACCTGGATGAAGTCCACAAATACCCCGGATGGGCAAGGGAACTGAAAAACATATATGATTCCATCCCGGGATTGATATTGGTCTTTTCCGGATCTTCGATCATTGAACTCACACGGCAGGATGCCGATCTTAGCCGCAGGGCGCTGATCTACGAAATGACCGGACTATCGTTTCGCGAATATCTTGTGTTGTCCGGTATTATTTCGCTGCCTGCCTTTCCGCTGGATGAACTATTGAACGATCACACACGCAGAGCCGCGGATATTTCACAACAGATTCCGGTTCTCAAACATTTCTCTTCTTATCTGAGAAGCGGGTTTTATCCTTTTTTCCTTGAACCGGCGCGTGATTACCTGCTGACCCTCGAACAAACCATCAGGACAGTGATAGAAACCGATTTGCGGTTTCTGGAAGGTTTTGATGTTTCGCAAAGCAAAAAAATGCTGACACTTTTAAAGGTAATAGCCTCTTCGGCGCCTTTTAAACCCAATATTGTGAAAATCAGCGAAAAAACCGGACTGCACAGGCAAACGGTACTGCAATATCTTCACTATCTCGAAAAAGCAAGATTGATCCGGATGGTCAATTACCCTGACAAATACATCAGCCGGCTGCAAAAGCCGGATAAGATATACCTGGATAATCCCAACCTGTTTTTTGCCCTCAACCCTTACGATGTCAACACCGGAAATCTGAGAGAGACTTTTGCCCTGAACCAGCTTCTCGTAAATCAGGAGGTTTGCCTGCATGATAAGGGCGACTTTCTTGTGGATGGCCGTTTTGTGTTTGAGGTGGGAGGCAGAAACAAAACCGGACGGCAGGTCAGTACCCTCCAGCAGGCATATATTTTCGCCGACGACATGGAAATAGGACACCATAACAGAATACCCCTGTGGTTGCTGGGATTTCTGTATTGATCGCCGCTTTCCTGAATCTTGTTTTCATCCAGACCTGAGGGTTGCCAAAATAAAGGCAGCCATGGGTAAAGCGATAGTCGAATTAAAAGCTCATTTTATCCAGCGCCAGGGTAAGTTGATGTTTCTTTAAATCTGTAATACAAACCCACACTGACCGGCAGGGTCGGGTACCGCCATCCTGTTGCGGTGTTTCATTAATTTGTTATACCGCGAACAGGTTAAATCCCGGCATCTCATTGTAGACAAACATAAGTGTCCGGAAAGGCAAAATCAGGTATCTCTCTCCCTGGTGAAATGATTGGAATTTCCTGGGGGTTGATGATTTTTGACAGATTGTTAATGTTGCTGATTATTTGTGAGATAAAATTGACATTTTGGGGTTTTAATGCCCTGAAGGATATTTATTTCAACCTGTTTTATCACAGGAAAGCCACCAAAACCT
>JAFGME010000195.1 GCA_016927695.1 Bacteroidales bacterium | reverse complement strand
TTTCAGCCCTTCGGGCTGAGGACAACAATCCTTCTGGATCGAATATCACTCTTGAATTAACAACTAAAAAGATGAAAAAGAGTAAGTAAAAACGGTCAACGCTATTCAGGCATCAACAATCAACAACTTTTAACTTTTAACTTTCAACTTTCAACTTTCTGATCCGGGGCCTGATTCCCATAATTCATCAGTTTGCTATGAAGGTTATATATTTGAGAGGATGAACAGCCCAATGTTTAAAAATAAATTTTGCCACAAGTGACTGTGGGGCTATTTTTGCAATTTGCAAATTACAATCTGATGCAGGAAACGATATTGATCCTTGACTTCGGTTCTCAATACACTCAGTTGATTGCGCGCAGGATCCGGGAACTGAATGTTTATTGTGAGATTCATCCCTATAATGCCGTTCCTGAAATACCTTCCCCTTGGCTTAAAGGCATCATCCTCTCGGGAAGTCCCTATTCGGTAAATGATGAGAACTCTCCTGTTCCGGATATAGAGAAATTCAGGCAAAAAATACCGGTACTGGGAATTTGTTACGGAGCCCAGTTTATCGCCCGTTCTTCCGGCGGCAAAGTCATGCCTTCAAAAATCAGGGAATACGGAAGGGCCAACCTCTCTTTTATTGACGGTACTTCCGATCTGATGCAAGGAATGAGCCGGGGATGCCAGGTATGGATGTCGCATGGCGATACCATCCTGGATATACCTGATCATTTCAGGATCATTGCAAGCACCGGGGATGTTGAGGTGGCAGGGTACAAGGTAAAGGATGAACCTACGTATGGAATTCAGTTTCATCCGGAGGTTTACCATACCACCGAAGGGATGGTACTGCTGAAGAATTTTGTGGCCGGCATTTGTGGTTGCAGCCGGAGCTGGACTCCGGAATCCTTCATTGAGGTCACAGTCAAAGAATTGAAGGCAAAACTCGGAAACGAGAAGGTGGTGCTGGGTTTGTCAGGGGGGGTTGACTCATCTGTGGCTGCAGTGTTATTAGACAGGGCCATCAAAGAAAACCTGCACTGTATTTTTGTGGATAACGGATTGCTGAGGAAACACGAATTTGAGACGGTGCTGGATTCATACATGCACATGGGCCTTAACGTGAAAGGCGTGGATTCAAAAACCAGGTTTTACAAGGCGCTGGAAGGCATTTCAGAGCCTGAACTGAAAAGAAAAGCAATTGGCAGGACTTTCATTGAGGTATTTGATGAGGAAGCCCACCAAATAAAGGATGTAAGCTGGCTTGCACAGGGAACCATATACCCGGATGTCATCGAGTCAAAATCGGTCAAGGGCCCCTCCTCCACCATCAAATCGCACCACAATGTGGGCGGGTTGCCTGATTTCATGAAGCTCAAAATAGTGGAGCCTCTGAATACGTTGTTTAAAGATGAGGTCAGGAAAATAGGCAGGGCATTGGGCGTTGACGGCAGTATTCTGAACAGGCATCCTTTTCCCGGGCCGGGGCTGGGGATAAGGATACTGGGCGAAGTGAATGAGGAAAAGGTAAAAATGCTGCAGGAAGCAGATCATATTTTTATTGAAGGCCTGAAAAAAGAAAAGCTTTATGAAAAAGTGTGGCAGGCCGGGGCTGTTCTGTTGCCGGTGCAAACGGTTGGCGTTATGGGCGATGAAAGGACTTATGAATATGTGGTTGCGCTGAGGGCTGTGGGATCAACCGACGGGATGACGGCTGACTGGTCGCATCTGCCTTATGAGTTTCTTGCCAAAACATCCAATGACATCATCAACAAGGTAAAAGGCATAAACAGGGTGGTTTACGATATCAGTTCCAAACCTCCGGCCACCATCGAATGGGAATAACTTTAAGAACTAAATATGAACCGGTGAGATCATTTTTCACAGCCATAATCATCATTGTCGCTGCCTCTGTCGCAGCTTCAGGTCAGGAGCCTGTTTCTGTAATAAAATCTGATATTACAGAGAAAATAGACGGAACGACCTACTACCTTCATTTTGTCAAAGAAGGAGAAACCATCTATTCATTAGCCAGGGCTTACGGTGTGGATGTAAGCACGGTTTTCATCCATAATGCTTCGGCACAGGATGGCATCAAACCGGGTCAGCTCATTAAAATCCCGCAGATCAGTGCGGCAGAAAGCATCGGGGATAAAATTCAGGCTGCCGACTCTGCCAATTTCCATTATCACATTGTCCAACAGGGAGAAACGCTTTTTGGCCTGTCGAAAAAGTACAGCATTAGCATCGGGAAAATAAAAGAGTTAAATCCCCGGCTTGAAGAATATCCAAAGACAGGTCAGTTGCTCAGGATCCCAAAAAATCTCTCCGGGAAACAAGAAGTCGCTGAAGGATATATAATTCATGAAGTGTCGAAGGGCGAAACCCTGTTTAGCCTGGCAAAAAAATATGATGTAACCATCGGGCAGATAAAAAATGCCAACCCGGAAATCGCTGAAGCCATAAAAACAGGTCAGAGTCTTTATATTCCTGCCACAAAGAAGGAAATCCCGGAGGAAGAGGTTGAAGCCGTGAAAGATTCGGACGACGGTTTTATCAAACACACTGTTACCTCCGGCGAAACCCTCTATGCCATTGCCCACAAATATGCTGTTGAGATTGACACACTGAAGCATTATAACCCGGGTCTTTCGGAAATTATTAACCAGGGGCAGATGATCAGGATACCCGTTTCTGATGAACAACGTACCTTTATTGTCCATCATTCTTACACCAAAGAAAAACTGGAGAGCATTGCCGGCAAATACGGGCTGGAAGCCGGACAGATTGAGGAGATGAATCCGGGTGTTTCAAAAAGGATTAAATCCGGTGAAAACATTAAAATCCCGGTTAATCCTGTGGAAAAGCAGGCGCCTGACACTACCGGAAAAGAGATGGTGAAAAGGGAAGATCTGGAAGAAAAACCATGCAGCAGAAGACATTCCGAAGCAAACCGGACATTCAATGTTGCCCTGATGATACCCTTTTTCCTTGAGAATTATGACAGTGTAATGATGAGTGAACCTGATTTTTTTGATCTCAGGGATATGAGGTCTTTCAGATTCATCCAATTCTATGAAGGTTTTTTACTTGCAGCCGATTCGATGCGGAAGAAAGGCATGGATATAAATCTTTTTGTGTACGATGTTGATAACGATGCCAGGAAAACGAGGAGAACGCTTGAAAGCTCCGAACTATCTTCCATGGATTTAATCATCGGCCCTTTCTACTCCGCAAGTTTTACCGAGGCGCAGAAATTTGCAAAAACTTTCAATATTACAATAGTCAATCCTCTGTCTCCCAGGAACGACATCGTTAAAAGCAACCCATCTGTATTCAAAATGATGCCGGCAGAGAAATCCCAGGCTGAAATTATCAGTTCCTTTGTGCTTAAGAAATTCATCGGATCCAATATCATCCTGGTAAGGCAGAACAAATATCAGCATGCAGCCGAATCCCAATCCATCATAGAAGAAATCAATCAAGGCAGGGCCCGCGGCATATATTACGGCAATCGCTGGATGATGAACAACATTCCGGCCATCAGGAATCAAAGCCAGGTTTACAGCGAAAACAAACTGATCAGGCAATCCAGCCTGAAGGAGCATCCCGGAGACAGTCTCTATTTCAGCAATTCCGTGAAGGAGATCAATTACACTTCCGATAGTTTGCCCAACCTGCGTCTAAGTATGTCGTACCTGCGCCACAATGTTGTGATAGTCATTTCGGAAGACAAAGTATTTGCCCAGGAAATCATGTCACGCTTAAACAAAATGGGCCTGCAAAAGAGCATCACCCTGATCGGATATCCGGAATGGGAACAATTCGAAGGCCTTGAAACCGAATACAAACTCAACCTTGATTTTCACACCCTGTCGCCGGCGCTGATCGACTACCAGGCCGATGGAACGAAAGAGTTTATTTCGAAATTCAGAAAGATGTTCGGCACTGAACCGGTAATGGAATTTTATGCTTACCAGGGTTTCGATATTGGATGGTATTTTCTGAATGCATTGTCCAGGTTTGGCATCCGGTTTGAAGATTGCCTCAATGACTTCAACCCCGGCCTTTTACACACGCGTTTTTACTTCCGCAAATCAAGTGATGGAGGTTATGAAAACCAGTACTGGAACCTAGTAAAATTCAAGGATTATGAAAAAGTCAATGCATGGAAAATATTTTAAAGGGATGAAAAAATTACTTACTTTTGGCCGGTGGTTTTCTCTTTGAAATATAGTTATGTTAGGTAGGAGGCATTTACGCATCAAAGTACTTCAGTCGCTTTATGCATTTTTTCAATCGGGTGATGACAGGCTGGATATTGCAGAAAAAGGGCTGTTAAGAAGCCTTGACAAGCTATATGAAATTTATATTTATCAGCTTTCTTTCCTGATTGAACTTGTCAGGTTCTCTGAGAAAAAAATGAATGAAGCCAAAAACAAATACTACCCGACGGAGCAGGAAATGAATCCCAATACCCGGTTTATCCAAAACAGACTGATAGCACAACTGGCTTCCAATCAACACCTTTTGAAGCAAATTCAAAAATTCAGAATATCATGGCATGATCAGGAAGAGCTGCTGAAACAAACCCTGATTAAAATCAAGGAAAGCACAGTTTACCAGGAATATATGGAAGCCGGGGAAGACTCATTTGGAAATGACCAGGATTTTCTGATCAAGCTGGTCAAAAGGAAATTCTCCAAACTGGAAAACCTTCACTTCTACTATGAAGAAAAAAATATTTTCTGGTCTGATGATTATAATGTGGCCAATCATTTGGTAATAAAGACGATCACAGCATTGGAAGAAACAGACGATGAGTTCCTGCCCCTGCCTGAGCTGCTCGAAACCCCGGCCAACAAATTCGATGAAAGCGATCTGGATTTCATTAAGCTGTTATTCAGAAAGGTGATTATCAGAGACCAGGAACTTGAGACCCTGATCAGAGACAAACTGAAAAACTGGGAATTGGAAAGGCTCGCTATCATGGATATCATTATTCTGAAAATGGCCATTGTTGAGCTTATGGATTGCCATTCGATCCCTGTTAAAGTAACGCTGAACGAATACATTGAGATAGCCAAACTATACAGCACACCCAAAAGCAGTTTTTTCATCAATGGCATCCTTGACAAGCTGATTTCTGATCTCAAATCCGAAAAAAAAATAAAAAAAGTTGGCATAGGCCTTATTGACAACTAGTTATGAAAGACCCTCTTTCTCCTTACACCCGGCTTGCACGCAATGTTATCGGGCATTACCTTAAAACAGGATCTGAGGACATTGCCGGCTTACCCCCCATGGAGGAGGATGAAAATTTCGCAAAAAAACTTTCATGTTTTGTCACTCTTCATAATAAAGACGGATCACTGCGCGGATGTATCGGCACCATCAAACCTGCATATAAAAATCTTTATGAGGAAATAAAACACAATGCCCTGTCGGCCGCTTTCCGCGATTCAAGATTTCCTCCCCTCAAAGCCGATGAGTTCAATGACATCATCCTTTCGGTGGACATCCTGAGTAAACCCGAAAAGATAAATGACTTTTCCGGATTAGACCCTTCAGTGTTTGGAGTGATTGTTTCTGACGGATTCTTTCATAAGGCCGTGTTGCTTCCGGGTATTGAAACGATAAAAGCCGTTGAAGAACAGGTGAATATCGTCAAGAAGAAAGCAGGTCTTGAAAACGTTCCTGACCACAGGCTCACTTTTTACAGATTCAGTTCCACAAGATATTTCTGATAAATAATCGTTACAGAATTTTCTTGATCAGGCGGAGGGAGTGAGTATATCCTTTTTTGTCAGGATTGTAAATCCCCTGGTGGTCAACCGGATCTACACGCACCTTGCCGGAGGCATGGATCACTTTGTCGTTTCCCAGGTATATACCACAATGCACTATTTGCCCTTCTGCATTATTGAAAAAGAGTAAATCGCCGGGGCCTGCCTCATGGATCAGGTTCACCGTTTCACCCATTGAAGCCTGCTGATAAGCATCGCGAAGGAGTTTGATTCCCGATAACCTGTAAACCATTTGGGTAAAACCCGAACAATCAATTCCAAACGGGCTCTTCCCTCCCCAAAAATAAGGGGCGTTCAGGTAAACCAATGCATTTTCAATCAACGCTGACCTGTCGGGGGCCTCATTTCCGGCGGCCAGGTTTCCGGAGAACTCATATTCCCTTCCTGCCATACAAAAAATATGGCCCTTTTTACCCCTTAAAACGCTTCCCATTACCACAGGGATTACCTGGTTCCTTTTTTTGCAGGCGACTACTTCCACCAGATCTTTCACATAACCGGCATCCGCGTTTCTGGTTGCCACAAACTCTTCTTCAGAGATGGGTAAATATTGCTTCTGATCAATCCAGCCTTCATAATTATCATCAATTGCCCGTATCCTGACCCATTTATCCTGCTTTTCCAATACAACAATCAAATCGCCAAAAAGAAGCTGAGTGGCCATTTCGGATTTGTCATCCGGCTGTAATCTGACAGGCGCCAGACTAAGCTCACAAAAACCAAATTCCATAATATTTACCCTTTAAATACCGTTCAAATTTATTCAATTTATGAATAGTCTTAATATTATTCGGTCATCTTATTTATTTTTGTCACACAAAAAAACATTCAGAGTGATCCTTCAAAAGCTAAGAATACTCACAGCGATCATAGTTCCGGCCATTCTTATTGCCGTAACTTCCTGCCAAAAGGAAGAAGAAACAGATACCGGCACTGACATCAGATTAAGTTTTTCGGCAGACACTGTAATTTTCGATACCGTCTTCACAACCATTGGTTCAACGACAAGGATACTGCAGGTTTACAATAATAACCAGAAAAAAATAAAGATATCTGAAATCAGGCTTGCGGGCGGCGACAATTCACCATTCACCGTTAACATTGACGGCAATCCTTCGACCGTGGTCAGGGATGTGGAAATCGAAGGGAAAGACAGCCTTTTCATCTTTATCAGGATTACCGTTGATCCTTCAAATCAAAACAATCCGTTCATTATCTCGGATTCAATCATTTTTCAGATCAACGGAAACCTGACCGATGTGGATCTGGTTGCCTGGGGCCAGGATGCCAATTTTATCGTGGGAAATAATAAACTTGAAGGTTTTCGCTTCCCATACGCCATCGTGGCGGGTGAAAATGAAACGGTCGTCTGGAGCAATGCAAGGCCTTATGTGATTTATGGTTATGCCATTGTGGATTCATCCGGCACACTGAATATAACGGAAGGAGCAAGCATTCATTTCCATAAAAACTCCGGTCTTTGGATTTACAGGGGGGGCGCCATCCATGTAGAAGGCACATTCGAAAATCCGGTGATCTTCCAGGGCGACAGGCTTGAGGCCACTTATGATGAACTTCCGGGGCAGTGGGACAGGATATGGATCAACGAAGGAGGCAGCAATACTTTTAAGCATACAGTGATAAAGAATGGATTTATCGGCATTCAGGCAGAAACACTCAAGCCCGACGGCGCTTTTCCCGGAGACCTCACCCTTGAAAATTGTATTATCAAAAACATGAGCCAGTGGGCTTTGTTTACCCTTTCATACCAGGTCACTGCCGGAAACTGCCTTTTTGCAAACTGCGGTGAAAACGTGGTGTACCTGACCACCGGAGGAATGTACGATTTCAGGCACTGCACTTTTGCAAACTACTGGAACCACAGCATCAGACAAAGCCCTCTTTTTGTCCTGACCAATTATATTATAGTGCAGGACGCGAACGGATATCCGGTTACCCTTCTGGGAAATCTCCACAAAGCATTTTTCGGCAATTGCCTGATATATGGCAATCTTGAGGATGAGTTTCTTCTGTCAGGCGACGGGAGCGTAGCTTTCAACTATGCTTTCGATCACTCCGGTATCAGAAGTTACACCGATTATTCTTCAGACCCATATTTTACAGCATGTACATTCAATGAAGACCCCATGTTTTCCGACAGCTATAAGCATGATTTCACCCTTGATACTTTATCCCCTGTGATTGATAAGGGAAGTATGGAGGTGATCAGCTCATCGGTGATTCCGTTGCAATTGGATCTTTTAAATAACGACCGTACAAACGACTCCGGCCCTGACTTAGGGGCGTATGAGTTCAAGCCCGAATAAAGAATCAGGTAATTATCTCAACAGTGTTACCGTACCCTGCTTCACCTTTTCTTCATCGTCAAGGTAATCAAGCCCTTCCCAGTAAGAATTATCCCTGAATACAGCTTTGGCTTTCCAGACATAAGTGCCGGAAGGCATCAGTCTGTCTTCGTAGTAGCCATCCCAGCTTTCAGTCGGGCGTCCGTATTCATCCACGGCTTCCGATTCCCAGAGAAGATTGCCCCTGAGATCGTAAACCTGTATTAAGTACTCCTGGATATTAATTCCTTTCGGGCTGAAAAGGGCCACGTCGGAATTGGGGTTGTTGGGAGAAAATGCGGTAGGAATGTAAAGCCCCCTAAAGTAAATCTCCACTTCATGCATCGAAGTGTCGGAACAGCCATATTCATTATAGGAAATGAGTGTGACAAGGTATGTGCTGTCCTCTTCATAAACCTCAATTGGGGAAGGAGTGGTTGAAGTGTTCCCGTTGCCAAAATCCCAAAAATAGTTTTCGGCAAAAATGGACCGGTTGGCAAAAAAGGTGCGCCCCTGCTGTGCACCGTAATTTTCCTGAATATCGAATTCACTGAACGGCACAGGGTAAACGAGAATTTCCCTGGCTGTATCCTGCTTGCAACCAAAGGCGGAAGCGATGAGTCGAACCTCATGCACGGCAACTGAAGAATACTGAAATACCGGATTCTGCTCATAGGCCATCCAGATGGAGTCGTCTTCAGGATAATGAAAATACCAGTTCCACTCCGAAACCGTTGTGATCAGGCTGTCATAATAAGCCATAAACCGGATGGGACTGTCCACACAGGGCTGGTCAAGTATCTCGAAATATGGGTTTGGGGCATAATTAACATAGGCATAATTGCTTGTGGTATCATTACAACCCAGTGTATTCGTTACTTTAAGCTTCACATTATACGTTCCAATGGCCGGATACAGGTGCTGTGGATTTTGCCCGTATGCTGTGCTGCCATCTCCAAAATCCCAGAACCATTGTGAAATGGTCACACCGTTGGGAGCAGAAAGGTCCTTGAACAATGTCGGATCGCCGAAACATACTCCAACTGTGTCAAAATGGGCGGTCGGGGCAGCGAAAACCATCACTGTATCGATCATGGTGTCTGAAATGACCGGATTGCCCAACACATTGTCGAAAATCACCAGCATTACGGAGTACAAACCGTTGACCGGATAAATATGACGGATTGTGTCAGCTGCTACAGTGTAAGTTGTATCCGTACCATCTCCAAAATTCCAATACCACATGGCAATATCTGCAAATAAGGTAGATTCGGATTTGTCAATAAAAAGGTTCTCAGTTCTCCTGCAGGCATGCAAACCTTTAAAATTCGCAATCAGTGCATCGCCTACATAAATCATGATGGTAGTGTCGTCAATCCCCCCGTTGATATCCATAACCTCAAGAAAAACATTGTAATAGCCGGATTCAGGGTAAGTATAGAATGGATTTTGCAGACTGGATGTATCGGTGTTGACGGAAGTAACGCCAAAATTCCATGACCATGAGGAAACAGGTATGGAAGGCAATACGGGCACGGAAAGGTCGTTAAAATTTGCAGTCAGATTAACCGAAGTGTAATCAAAATCAGCAAAAGGCAGTCCTGTTACATTAATTTGCTGCACAATGGTATCGCTGCAATTTTTTACATCGGTCACCACCAGCATCACATTGAACAGACCCGAAGCATTGTATGTATGTAACACAGGATTAGGATTTGAGGCGGTTGTTCCATCGCCAAAATCCCAGAAAGTATTTATAATCGGGCTTCCATGCGGAATGGAAATATCCGTGAATTCGGTTTGCACTCCAACGGCTACATCTGTAAAAGTGAATAATGCTTCAGGCAAAGTATCAACAGTAACCGGTTTAACTACAGTGTCGGTGCAGCCATAAATGTTCTCAGCGATCAGTTTTACATTGAATATACCTGCTGATGTAAAGTAATGGCTGGGTTCATAGAGGCCGGAGGTATTGGCTGTACCAGAAGGCGGATCATTAAAGTTCCATTTCCAGTTGAGTATTTCAATCCCTTGTGTGTTTGTTTGGTTAACAAACCAGGTTGAATCCTTGAAACAGGTTACCGAAGAGGAAAAATCCGCCACAGGAGGATGATAAACCATCAGTGAATCAATTTTTGTGGCAGTACAGCCATTGGAATTGGAAACCGTGAGAAAAACATAGTGCTTACCAGGGTCTGTAAAAATCCAGCAGATGGTATCCTCTCCGAATATTTGTGTAGTGTAGTCAATGGTCCATATCCAGTTCACGATTTCTCCGCTGTTGGGCAGGGAATTGCTGTAAAAGCAGGTTTGTATTCCTAAACAAGGGGGAGAATAGGAAAATAAGGGATCGGGAAGGCTGTCGACAATTGCTGTGCTTACAATGGTGTCAGAGCACCCTAAATCATTAAAAGCGATCAGTTGAACTGTTTGAGGGCCCGGTAAGGTAAATGCATGAAAGGGATTCTGCTGATTGGATATTCCGTCGCCGAAATCCCATTCCCAGGCTGTAAGCTGCCCGAAAACAGGCAGGGAGGTATCATGAAAAGCAGTCTGGCTGCCAAAGCACACGGTGTCGGACCAGAAACCGGCCACCGGATGGAAAATATGCACTGTGTCATAGGCCGTTGTATCGCATAATGACGAATGATAAACGGTAAGGCTGATGTAATATTCCCCTTCGGAAGTATAAGTATGGTTCGGATTATCGAGTTTGGATTCAAACCCGTCGCCGAATTGCCAGAGAACACTGTCGATAACCCCTCCGGAAAAAGTCGAATTGTTGATAAATTCAAGGCTGTCGCAATACTGGCTGTATGAAATATCCGGATTGACCGGACAAGGCTGCGCCATTGTTTTGCATGAAAACAACAGTATGAACAATGCCTGGCAAAAACCAAAAATCCATTTAATGTTTAAACTCACTGCCATTTTAAATTATTCCCAAAAATAAAAAAATATTTCGTTTTTATACGTCTCTTTGTTTATTTATGTTGTATTATTCCGGGTTTATTTGCCTTTTCTCATGGAAATCTTCAAGGAAAGGCCTGAGCTGATCTGTTTTGAGCCTCTTGGCAATGATTTTTTTCTGCCTGTCAAGCAGGAATATTGTCGGCGTCATACTGATGTTGTATAAATCATGGTAATCCTGAGTGATGCTTCTTGTGCCGTTGACATGTATCCAATCAAGATTTTTCTCTTCAATAAACTTTTTCCATACGGACAGGGAGGTATCGGTACAAACCGCAAAAACAACAAGGCCTGTTGTGTCAGAAGTATGCCACTCTTTTATTTTATCGATTTCCGTTTTGCAATGTCCGCAATCGGTTTCATAAAAAAGCACGAGGGTGTATTCACCTTTGGTTTGATGAAGGGAAATGAAACTCCCGCTTGTATCGATCAAAATGAGTTCCGGGGCAACGGATCCCAGTAAGACGGGACGAAGCTGTCCTGCCCTTTTCACCATGGCAGCCACAACAGAGCTGTCGGCCCAGAAGGCTTCCCCTCTGCCATAGTATTTCTCAGCCATGTGCACGAAAATCTCATCAAAACCCATAATATTGGAAGTTTCGTATTTGAAAGTGAGAAACCAAACCGTATATTTAAACATTTCCCTGTTTGACCTTAGTTTCTCTATAAGCCGGTCCGCTTCAGCCACAATGGAATCAGGATGCTGAAAGACCACATTGTTAAAAAAAGTACTGAGTTTTCTGTGATACAGGGGCGTCCTCAACAATCTGTCATCGGTAAGATCAAAATTATCCCAGTAATGATCTGCCAGGTAACGGTAAGGCGAGCCTGACGCTTTTGCAGCTTCAATATCCGGTTCTTTCATTGCCCTGAAAATGACGGACATAAAACTTCCGGGATGACCGGCGATAAAATCATTTTTGTAGTTTCCCACCAGTTGATTGATGGAATCCATCGTTTTTTGAAGCCATGCTGATGAATCGCTGTGGGATGTTGCACTTTTCATCTTTTTCATTCTTTCCAGTTCCATCATTCGCTCAGTATTATAATCGATATACCCGAAGAAAAACCGGTTTTCTTCCGATCCTTCTGCGCTGACGATGGAAGGCAGGTCATTGAATTCGGCTTTTATTGTAAAATGCTGATCCTTATCTGCAATGAACTCAAGCAGCCTGTTGTTGTTTTGCCCGGCAAGAATATAAATACCTCCGGCAAGGGCAGAGTCGCCAGCAAAAAAAAGTTTTCCCCCATCCTGAACCACTGCCGTATCGGAAATATAGGTTTTATCGCCATAATAATTCACCAGGTAGCAAACCGAGTCAGGAAGGCCCGATATTTCGAAGCCAAGGCTATATCCTGCCTGACCTTCCACCCCACCCGGCAAGGTGCAATAAAAGGCGATGAGAAAAAATGCAAAAATCTTCATCTCACTGAGTTTTTCGGCTGCAAATATATTGAAGCGGGCTAAAATAAACTAATTGTTACATTTGGCAATATTTTTTATTCAAAGGAAAATGAACAGAAATATCAGAATCTGGCGGTTGCTGGGACCGGGGTTGATTTTTGCCGGGGCAGCAGTGGGTGTTTCCCATCTGGTCCAATCTACCAGGGCAGGCGCTAGTTACGGGTATGGCCTTCTGTGGGTTCTGGTTCTTGCCAATATTTTAAAGTATCCGTTTTTTGAGTTTGGGCCGAGGTATGCCGCCGTAACGGGAAAAAGTCTCATTGAAGGGTACCGGAAATTAGGGAATTGGGCCGTTGTGATGTTTACGATCATAACCGTATCAACAATGTTCTCCATACAGGCAGCGGTAACCATTGTAACCGCCGGACTGGCAGGAAGCATTTTGGGGATACCCCTTGACCCATATAAAATCAGTATGATCATCCTCTTCATATCTCTTGTGGTACTGGTGGTCGGCAAATATGCGCTATTGGATAAAACGATAAAAATTGTGATTGTAATTCTGGCATTTTCCACCATGATTGCCGCCATAACGGCTTTAACGGGGGAGCCGGCCGGTGAGACAGGCCTCATGAAATCATTTTCGTGGAAGAATGGCGCCGATATTCTTTTTATCATTGCATTTGCGGGATGGATGCCTGCGCCCATAGATGTTTCTGTATGGCAGTCGCTCTGGACGGTGGCAAAAAAAGAAAGTCTCAGAAACCAACTGACTTTAACCGATGCACTGAAAGACTTCAGAACAGGATTCATCGGCACGGCTGTAATTGCAATATTTTTCATGATTTTAGGCAGAGAGGTGTTGTATGGTACGGGCATTCAATTGTCAGAATCGGGTTTGGTCTTCGCTGAACAACTGATCAGTATTTACACAGGCACGATTGGCAAATGGTCATATTATGTAATCGCCGCTGCGGCCCTCACCACAATGCTTTCAACCACACTTACCTGTCTGGATGCCTATCCGAGGGTTCTGAAACCCATCACTGAAATTTTTTTTTCAAAACTTAAAAGGCAAAAGACAAAATTTGACTGGCATACTTTAACCTGGGGGTTTATTGTTGCCACAGGCGCCCTACTCCTTTTGGGGTATCTCCACAGCACCATGCAAACCATGGTCGATATTGCAACAACCCTGTCATTTATCACCGCCCCGGCGCTTGCGGTTTTAAACTATAAGGTGGTTACCCACAAACACATGCCGGAATCAGGTAAACCCGGGAAATGGCTGAAGGTTTACGCCTGGACAGGGATCATCTGCCTGAGCTTCTTTGCAGCTTTTTTCCTTTACTGGAGATTCTTTACCTGATCCTACCGGTACAAATAGACGTTGATGGATTTTCCCGACTCAATGGCAAAGATCTTTTCAACGGTAAAAGCAGATTTTTTTGAATACTTTGACCTGAAAACAGCCTTGTAGGTTCCCGGCTGCAACACGAGGGTTTCCCTTTGCTGGATGTTATCCCTGAAGTTATAAAGCCAGATAAGCTCATTGTCACGGAAAGTGTAAAGGCTGCCAAAGCCGTTGACATTTTTATCGATAACGGCAATTCCCGGAACGGGTATCTCAACGGTGGTTGTGTGGCTTTGTTTTATTTCCACATCCTGAATAATGACACGGGGAAGGCAAAGCACTTCAAGATCGTAAACGCCTGTGATATATTTTTCGGTTTGGCCGAAGGTCTGGATATTTAATGTTTCATGTCTGCCATCCTGCCTGACAATGCACTTGAGTTCCCTGATCATTTTATCCCGGCTTTCAAGCTTAAGATACAGCGACCCCTGCGGAGTTTCGACCGGGATTACGGTATGTTTTCCGGCAGTAAGGGTCACACTGTCTTTTCGCTGAGCCGGTATGGTATGTACCACTATATCATAGGCCAGCAAAGGATCGATGGTAAGTGTGTCGGGAATGCCTTTGTTGTTTAAAGTATGGATGAAGTTGTACTTTGGCAGACCTGAAAAGTTATCATAAAACGTCATGTTGATATCTGTTTCAGTGGGTTTTCCGTATTCATCCAGCAGGTTGACCTGTGCGGAGGTGGAATTGAGAGCCTGGGAGATGACGACATTCAGCGCCCTGGAAAACTCCTGCTCGCTGGAAGCATCAAAATAGGTGCCGACACAGTCGAATGCCTCGGCAAAATTCCTGCCTATTCCAATGATAAAAGGTTTTAACACGAGTCCTTTCTTTTGCAGGCTAAGTGAAACGGCACAGGGATCCCCGTCACATTCTTCTATTCCATCGGTTATCAGAACGATGATGTTCCGGCAATTCCCGCAATCCGGAAAATCATATCCGGCCTGTTCCAATGCAAAAGCTATGGGTGTTGTTCCTTTAGGTGACAGATCTTTCAGCTTTTGTTTGATGTCGGGGATGTTGTTTTTCCCGAAAGGTACCATTAACCGTGTATCGTTGCACACCTGAGGGGGGAACGGATACTGGTGTCCGTAAACCCTTAAGGCAAGTTCTATATTTTCAACGGAAACCAGGCTGTCGAGAAGGTTGGTGAGCAGTTTCCGTGCAATGGTGATTTTCATATCGCTTTGCCATCGTCCATACATACTTTGTGAGGCATCAAAAACAAACAATATCCTGGTCACCGGAGGAGGTTTGGTTTCAATTTCTTCCTGGGCATGCAGCACATGAAACGAAAAAAAGACAGCAAACAGGTAAATAATAACTTTCAAAGCAATTCTTTTGATTTCATCATTCTTTTCAAACGTTTGCAAAAGCATTTCTATTATCTGCCTTTATCAAACGACATGTAAAAGTAAACGATATTGCAGCCCTTCAGGAAACCTCTGAGAGTATTATATAAACAACCTGTTGTTAGGAAATGTTTGTTGCAACATTCCGCAAAACAAATAAACTGATCTAATTTTAGCTTTTTAAAACAAAACAGGTTTGCTGTGAAGATACAAAAAATGATATTGTTTCTCCTGATCATGATCATCACATTGCATTGCCCCCAGCCGGTCATAAGCCAGGAAAGTGAAGGAAGCCTGCAGGCATGGGTTGATTCGGCATACAACAGGATGGATTTGCGCTCGCAAATTGCACAAATGATTATGGTAAGGGCCTATTCCAATCGTGATGCTGCCCATTACGAATATATTGAGAAGCTCGTCAGGGAACACGGTATCGGGGGAATTTGTTTTTTCCAGGGCGGTCCTGTCAGTCAGGCAAAGCTGGTCAACCGTTACCAGGCAGCTTCAAAGGTGCCGCTTTTTATTGCCCAGGATGCCGAATGGGGCCCGGGCATGAGGCTCGACAGCTCCTTTTCTTTTCCTTTAAATATGACCCTGGGGGCCATTGACGACGACTCCGTCATATACCACATTGCCGCTGAAACAGCGCTGCAACTTAAATCCATCGGAGTCAACATTAATTTTGCACCTGTGGTCGACATCAATTTCAATCCCGAAAATCCGGTTATAAACAGCAGGTCATTCGGAGAAGACAAGCAGCGCGTAACCAGACTTGGCATTGCTTACATGAAGGGCCTTCAGGACAACGGGATCATAGCTACAGCCAAACATTTTCCCGGCCACGGAGATACCGATACAGACTCCCATTACACCCTTCCGGTCATTCACCATCCTGCAGCACGTATTGACAGCATCGAAATGTACCCTTTCAGGCAAATGATCAGCAACGGGCTGAAAGCAGTGATGACGGCACATCTCTTCATACCTTCCCTTGATCCTGTAGCAGGCAGACCTTCCACACTTTCCAAGCCCATTGTAAGCGACTGGCTTTCAGACTCCCTGCAATTTACAGGATTAAAAATCACCGATGCATTGGACATGAAGGGTGTGACAACAGGTTTTAAGAAAGGGGAAATTGAAGTTCTTGCCTTTCTGGCAGGAAACGACATTCTTCTGCTCCCCCAGGACCCTGTGAAGGCCATTGATGCCATTGAAAGGGAAATCCGAAATGGCAGCATTTCCTCTGATTTCCTGGAAAAAAGTTGCAAAAAGATACTGAGATACAAGTACGAATGCGGACTGCACACATGGAAACCCCTGCCGGTGAGCCGGTGCACAGACCAACTGAATCATCCCGGCAACGGAATACTTGAAAGAGAGGCATACAAAAATGCAATAACCCTTATTACAAACAAAGGCAATGTTATTCCGTTAAAAATGCCTATGCAGAAGCAGGCGGCCACACTATGTATCGGAAGCCCTGAAATCACACCCTTTCAGAATATGCTCAGTAATTATGGCAGTTTCAGCCATTTTTGCACCCTTTCAGACATAGCGCCGGAAAAGGGAAAAGAGCTTCTTTCAAAGCTGGAAAAATTCGGGTTGGTTATCATTGGGGTTCACAACACTTCGATGTTTCCCCATAAAAACTTCGGGATCAGCGCCACCGCCGTCAGGCTGATTGAAGAACTTGCATCCGTAACAACCGTAATCCTGGATGTCTTTGGCAGCCCTTATGTTTTCACTAAATTCAGCAGGCTTGACCGTATCAAAGCACTGATGTGTTCATACCAGGACAACCCGACCTCCCAGGAGGTTTCGGCTCAGATCATTGCAGGTTCCCTGCCCGGAAAAGGCAGGCTGCCTGTCAGCATTTCGGGTGATTTTCGCTGCGGGACAGGAATAACCACCCGGGAACTTGGAATGTTTGAATATACTTTTCCTGAGGATGCAGGAATCGCTTCTGAACATCTTCAAAAAATTGATTCCATTGCTCTTCAGTGCATCCGTGAAAAAGCCGCTCCCGGATGTCAGGTGTTTGTATCCGTTCACGGAAAAGTGATATACAACAGGGCATTCGGATATCACACCTACAACAAAAGCAATTTTGTCAAAACCAATGATATTTATGATCTGGCATCCCTCACAAAAATTTTAGCCACCACCCTGAGTATAATGAAACTCAGCGATGAAAAATTAATTGACATAGATGAGACCCTGGTCAGGTACCTCCCTTATGTGAAAGGTACCGATAAAGAGGACATCGTCATCAGGGAGCTTATGGCACACCGGTCAGGGTTAAAGCCCTGGATACCTTTTGATGAATTCGTTACCGTTAAAGGCAATCCGGACACGGCATTTTTCCGGAATAAAATGGAAGAAGGTTTCACTGTCAGGGTCGCCGGTAATCTTTTTATCAGAGATGATTACGGTTTTGTGATGTACGACACCATCATCCACTCCAGACTTCTCAAAAACAAGCAATACCGATACAGTGATTTGGGTTTCTATCTGCTCAGAAAGGTTATTGAAAACGTTACAAATCAGAGGTTCGACCGATTTGTACAACAGAATTTTTACTCCCTTCTTGGATTGCAGACCATGACTTTTAATCCTCTTAACAGATTTGATATGGACAGGATAGCACCCACAGAAAAGGAGAAAGGTTTCAGAAAACAGCTCATACACGGATATGTACATGATCCGGGAGCGGCCATGTTGGGAGGCATATCAGGGCATGCAGGGTTATTCGCCGATGCAGCGGATGTGGCTGTGGTTATGCAGATGCTTCTCCAAAAAGGGTATTACGGAGGGCGTCAGTATATTTTTCCGGAAACTGTTGAAGAATTCACAAAACAACAGTTTCCCCTCAACGATAACCGCAGGGGAATCGGATTCGACAAACCCAATAATGAAAACCCTGACAAAAGTCCTGCCTGCAGGGCGGCATCTCCTTCAAGTTTCGGGCACACAGGTTTCACAGGCACTTATGCCTGGGCTGACCCCGATTATGGCATTGTGTATGTGTTTCTTTCGAACAGGGTTCATCCTGATGCCTCAGTGAACAAACTTGCCCGAATGAACACCCGCACCGAAATCCAGAAAGTTATTTATGAAGCGGTTAAAAACAGATCGGACTCATTTATAAAACTTTCGACCTGCCGGTAGTTGTTGAGCATGCCATCAGCGCAAGGCATCCATCAGGGGCACCCTGGCTTGTTTGTCATAAGCCACCACAAAAGCATCTTTAATGCCTTTTCTTGCAAGCTGATCCCTGTATTTCAAAGCTTCCTGGAAATCGAGGAATGAACCGGCAGTGTATTTGAACCATTTGCCCTCTTTTTCCACCTGTATATCTTCTGTAATCCCATAGATCTGTGCCAGATGAGCGATGTCAACATCATCCGAAAGTGAGGCAAGCAACTGAACCCTGAAGCTGATTTCTTTACCCGGCGTTACGGCAACGGGCTGATCTGTGATAACATTTGCTCCTGTAAAACCGGTAAGTGACATTCTTTCATTTTCGCGGTAGGCTACCACAAAGGCATCGTACACATTATACTTAGACACAAGCAGGTTTTTGTATTCTTTAGCTTTCCAGTATTTTGTGAATGATCCGACAGAATATCTGAACCATCCGTTCCCTTCATTAAGATAAACATTTTCTTTCAGGTTCAATTCATTTTTAACCGTTTCCGGATTCACATTATCGCGGGAAGCCATCACCTGCACCCTGAATACGACACCTGCATAAGTGGGTTCAAAAATACCTTTTCCGGCTTCATCCACGAGTATTTTATCTTCAATGTCTCTCAGTTCTTTTTCAAGTATATCGTCCGGTTCCGTTTCAGGCAATTCCTCCATAACAATTTCTTCAGCCGGTTGCTGTGCCTCTTGTTCAGTAATGAGTTCCTCGGCAGGCGGCAATTCGATGGGAGGCATGATTTTGCGTTTATTAAAGACATAAGTCACACCCACAAAGTTGTAGCTGTAGAAATCAAAAGGGAAATCTCCGACATTGGCATCCAGCAGGTCGGAATTGACAGGTCTGAGCGATCCTTCCAGGTTAATATGCCAGTTATCGTTTATTTTGTAATCCAATCCCATACCGAAAGGCAGAACGGCCTCCACAGTCCTGCCACCTATTCCGCTGCCCCCGGCATATCCATTTGTCCGGATCACTTCATTGGTATTCAAATCTTTAAGTTCAGTGCGCCATTGAGTAAGCCCAATTCCACCCATTGCGTACACCGAAAGCTTTCTGTCCCTTACCCCCCAAATAAAGGAACTCAGGTCCAAAGTGGCAGACAGGCTGGTTTCCAGGATATCGGCTTCGAACCATTTGGAGTATTTGCGTTTGGTGCCTGACAATTCACCGTAAAGAAACTGTCCTCGTGCAGTGACCACCCTGCTGATCTTTTTCTGAATCATGGCCCCGAAAGCAGCTCTCCATTCGCTGTTATTATGCATTACGGGAAAAAAATTATACACCTCAATATCACCATAAAACAGGTTTGGCCCTACATTGACATTAACAGACCAGGGGCCGGAAAAAAGTTCCCTGCTGTTTTGAGCAGTGACGGGCAGAGTGATTGAAAGCAAGATTGCCACGACAAAAATCCTTGTTTTCATAGCAGATAATTTAATTTGTTGGTTGATACAAAGATAATTAAAAAACTTCTGTTAGTCAATGCTGTTTATAAAAAAATAACAGCAATTTAATACAAGCGGGAACAAAATTGCGTGGATTTGGTTGTATAAAAAACACGAGTTATTTTTGCAGGCATTATGAAAGGAAAAAGGAAGTTCATCCTGATATGGTCAACAGCCGCACTGGTTACATTG
>JAFGME010000194.1 GCA_016927695.1 Bacteroidales bacterium | reverse complement strand
TCCGATTACAGGAAAGAGGAATGGCTTGTAAATGTTCCGCTTTATGCTCTTAGCAGGATTACTGAAATAATGTGAGTCAGACATTAGTTTTCTTCAATCAGAATTCCCTCTCCTGATTTTGCCTGTATAAACAACCGATTAATGAGCAAGTCGTTGCCCTTCAGCATAGGGATATCCCGATAATGGCCTACGACCGGTTGGAAAGGTAAAATTTGTAGTGAACTAAGAAGCAGAAGGTTCATAAATTCTGTAAAATGAAAAGCAGGAAATGAAACGAAGGGGATGATCAGTATGTTTTCTCAGATAGCCATCGTAAGTGGTTAATGTTGATTTCTTTGCGCCTGCCCGGCCGGTCAGGCGGGCCTTCTTTGCGTTCCCGGTGGTCAGGATAGTTGCACGGTTAACCACCCGGTTCACAATGTATTATCCTTTTATTTTCTTTTTCAGTCCCAATGGGGTTCTGCTCCGGAAACAGGAATACTCCCCCGTGGGCCTGGCAGCCCGCATTTTGACACTGATTGGATGCCAAATACATTATCAATCAGGATTTTTTTACCTTTGCGAACCAACCGGAGTGTTTTCCTGTCTGGTAAAGAATAAATAAAATTAAACCACCATTATGAAGAAGTTATTATTGACGACCCTTATTATTGCGATGGCAGTCCTGGCGGTTTCAGCGCGCAGCATCACCCCTCCCGAGGCGGCCAAAGCAGCAAACAGTGTGCTGCTCAGGAACGGACTTTCCGGGGATTACAATGTACTCAACCGGTTCAGTACCCTTACGGGGATGGATTACAGCACAATTGCCTACATATTCCCTTTTGAACCGGAAGGCTTTGCTGTTGTTTCTGCGGAGAAAGAACTGCCGCCGGTGTTGTTCTATACCTTGGAAGGAAGTTTTTCTGATGCCGGATACGGTAAGGATTTTGCCGGTTTTTTACTGGCAGACCTGAGGACGAGGCTCGATCAGGTTCCCCTTCTGCCGGCGGATTTACTTCAGGCAAGGCAGGCTGCCTGGGACAGAATCATCCATGACGAACTCACGGAACAGGGGTTTGAGCAATGGCCGCCTTCAGGCTCCACACCCACCGGCGGATGGCTCATGGAAAACTGGCATCAGAATTCGCCCTACAACGATTTCTGCCCGAAAGACCCGGTTACCGGCAACCGCAGCGTGGCAGGCTGTCCGGCTACGGCCATGGCCATGATCGTTAATTATTTTGAAAACCTGAACGGCACTGTTTTCACTGACAGCGACGACTATTACCACAACTATGCAGGACGGCAATACTGGATCGACGATGATTATCTTGATATTGAGTTCCTTTCTTTCCCTGACATGAACAGTTGGCTGGACACCCTTTTGCTTCGCTGGGCAAACAACCAGCCGGTGAAAAATCCCGAAAAGGCAGCCCTGACCTTCGCCTGCGGCGTGGCTGCCAGGCAGGTTTATACCTCAAGTGTTTCAGGTACTTTTGGCGTGGACCAGGCTTACGATGCTTACATAAGGTTCGGGTTCAGCCAGTGCGAGCTCCTTACCGATACCGACACAAGTCTTTACAGCAAACTTTCTCAAAACATGAAAGACGGCATACCGGCACACCTCGCAGTGGTTGACCCGGGCTGGACTATGGGCCACAATGTTGTACTGGACGGTTACAATACGGATGATTACTACCACATCAACTTCGGATGGGGTGGAACCTATAACGGATGGTACCTGGTGCCGGATGAAATTCCCTACGGCCTCACCGTGATCGAAGGGGTGGTGCTGAACATTGCCGATGTAAGCACTGGCACAGTTCAATCCGCTTATGAAGAAAAAGCCCGGCTCTCTGTTTATCCGAACCCTGCGGATGATCACCTGGTTGTGGATTGTTCATGGGCGCTGAACCAGGATGCGGCAGTGTATATTTATAATAACACCGGCGCTATCATTGAATCACAAACCTTTGGCCCGGCACATCAGGGCAGTGTAATGATCCGCCTGAACGGAAAGTACCGGCCCGGCATTTATTTTTGCCTTGTGCGATCCGGAAGCCGGGAACAGCACGCCGGTTTTATCGTTAAATAGTTCGCATCAGAGTTTTTCTGTCAGCGCATCCGGGAAATTTGCCGGCATTTTTTACTCCATCGGCAGGCCGGTTGTAAGCATCTGCCCGGATATGCCCCAAAGTGTAATAAATATTGTGGGCGCTTATGGCTTTGGTTTGCCTGAATGATATATCTTTATCCCCCGATTACTACGATAAACTACAATGAATATATCAGAGAAAGGTGAGCCACACTATGCTGAAGAAAGCAAACGGCTCAGGCAACAGACCGGCGCCGGGAATATTGAGCACGGAAGACGTCTGAACCACACCATCCCCCCGGTGATTCGTACGGAAATCTGCGACGGTTTTCTGGCCGCATTGATGGAAACCATTCCCGGCCCGTTGTTCTGTATGAACAGCAACGGCGCTTTTATTTGCTGCAATAACCGGTTTGAAAACATTGTCGGGAAAAAACTTTCGGATATGGAGGGGCGCCGGCCCGATGAGATCTGGACAATGGATGACAAAGAAAGCTGCTTCAGGAATTTGCCGGAACTCATTCGGCAGGGGGAAAGAAGATCGGAGGAGTGGGCCATACCCGATGAAGGCGATAAAATCCGGCATTTCACGGTACATCTTACCGTTTTCCATAATCCGGATAATGAGCCGGCCGGGTTGATCGGGGTTATGGAGGATATCACAGGGCAGCAGGAACTGGAGAAAGAAATGGCTTTGCATGAAGCCGCCAAAAAAATGCTGGAGGAATCGGAAAAAAAGTACAGGGCTGTTTTTGAAAATGCTTTGGAGGGTATTGCCATTTGGGATGCAGAAGCCTTTAAACTGTTAGAGGCCAATGATATGAGCCAGAAAACCCTGGGTTACAGCCTGGAGGAACTGCGCAATCTTAAATCTGAAGAGGTGAATATTTATCATGACGCACAGGAGAGGGCGCAGATTATGAAAGAACTTCATGAAACGGGCAAGGTCAGGTTCAGGGGCAGGCACCGGACCAAAAGCGGTAAAATTATTCATACCGTCAACTCTGTTTCTTCAGTTGAGATAGGCGGGCATAAGTATCATTTAGGACTTATGAACAACATTACCGACCTGGCGGTTAAAGAGAAAGAGTTGGAGATAATGCACAGGAACCTGATGGATTTTCAGGAGAACCTGCCCGTCGGCATTTTTCAGACCACACCTGACGGGCATTTCATTTATGTGAACAAAGAAGCCCTTGCCATCGCAGGGTACGGGAGCCTGGAAGACATTGCGCGTGTTAACCCACATTGCAGGGTGAGGGGTGTAAGTTGTTGATACTAAGAAGTATTGTGTTTCGGGAATTCGGCAGGGGGGACAACGGAT
>JAFGME010000193.1 GCA_016927695.1 Bacteroidales bacterium | reverse complement strand
GATTTAGGAACAGGCATTCTTGGCATTGAACAGCTAAAAACCCTGCTCAACCACCTTCCTGTTGACATTACGCTGGTGGACGAGAAGGATGAGGTCAGATATTTTTCATCTCCGGGTAAAAGAATTTTCCCCAGATTGCCGGCCATTATCGGCAGAAAAGTGAAGAAAACTAAAAAATTACTATTTATACATTAATATATTAAGCACAATGGAAACAAAAGAATTCATGCATTCGAAAGTCATCCGCTTTTCCTCAAAGGTCGACTATTCTCCGGAAGGGATTGTCAGCAAAAGGGTGATCCAAAAAGAAAAAGGCAACATTTCACTATTCGCTTTTGACAAGGGGCAGCAACTCAGTGAACATTCGGCTCCATTCGATGCCCTGGTACAGGCCATTGAAGGGGAAGCACGGATCACCATCGACAAAGAACCTTTTATGCTGAAATCAGGTGAATCACTGATTATGCCGGCAAATATTCCCCATGCCGTTTACGCTGTTGAAAAATTTAAAATGCTTCTCACCATGATCAAGAGTGATTAAGGCAAGGTTTTGCAAAAATGTAAAATTTTATACAAACTTAATAATGAGAAAATATGAGCGAACTTATCAATAATTCCGACAAAAGAAAAGAATTACTGAAACACATGATCCTTCAGCTTCACCAGGGTGAAGCCCCTGAAGCGGTGAGGCAGCAACTGGTGAGACTGATGGCGGGGATACCCTACGGTGAAGTGGTAGAAGTGGAGCAGGAACTGATCTCAGAGGGAATACTCACCGATGAAGAGGTGTTGAAATTCTGCGACCTGCACACCCAGGCTCTGGAGGGGCAAATCGACCCATCCGGGGCAAAGGAAATCCCGACAGGCCACCCTGTGGATGTATTCATAAACGAGAACAGAGCCCTTCAGAAAGTAACGACTCAATGCAGAGAATTGTTCGGGAACCTGAAAAGAGCTTCATCAGAGGAGATTATTCCCGAACTGGTCATGGAACTACGCCGGCATTTCAACAGCCTGATGGATGTTGACAAACATTATCAACGGAAAGAAAACCTGTTGTTTCCATTTCTGGAAAAGGCGGGTATTACCGGTCCGCCCAAAGTGATGTGGGAGAAGCATGATGAAGTCAGGGAAATGCTTAAGGGTTCCATCGAAGCCTTGTCGGTGGAGGAGTCCGTGACAGGAGAAGAAGTTGCCGCCATGATTGAAATGGTTCTTAAGCCTGCATTGACCGGAATAGAAGATATGATCATGAAGGAAGAGGAGATTCTGTTCCCCATGTCGATGGACAAACTCAGGGAGGGCAACTGGTATGAAATTGCACAGCAAACCAACGAAATCGGTTACTGTCTGTATGATCCTCAAATTGACTGGGAACCTGAAAACCCGGAGTTTACCCGGCCGGATCAGAAAAAAAACGGTCGGATTCAACTGCCCAGTGGAAGTTTTTCCAATGAAGAACTTCTTGCCCTTCTGAACACCCTGCCTGTGGATATCACATTTGTAGACAAAGAAGATAAAGTGAAGTATTTCTCCCAGGGAAAGGAGCGTATTTTTCACCGCAACAGGGCCATTCTGAACAGGGACGTCCGCATGTGCCACCCTCCCTCAAGCGTACACGTTGTAAACCAGATCGTGGATGATTTCAAAAGTGGCAGGCAGGATTCAGCCCCGTTCTGGATACAAATAAAAGGACAGTTTATACATATTGAATACTTCGCCTTACGAAATGAAAAAGGCGAATACCTGGGCACTCTCGAAGTTTCACAAAATTTGTCGGAAAAGAGAAAACTCGAAGGCGAACAAAGGATTTTATCATACACAAATAATCAGTCATGAACACACAAATAATGATTACTCCCAAAACAAAGATAGCGGAGTTGCTGAATGCCTGGCCCGAACTGGAAGATGCGCTTGCTGAAATCTCCCCTGCTTTCAGAAAGCTGAAAAATCCGGTATTACGCCGGACCATTGCACGGGTAACCTCCCTGCAACAGGCAGCAGCCATCGGCGAGATTCCGGCGGAGATACTCATCAATAAACTCAGGGCAATCGCAGGACAGGAATTTTTGGATACCGGAGGGCAGGAAACAATCACCGGTGAAGTAGCGCCGGGATGGATCAAGCAAAAGCCGGTGGTTAAATCCTTTGATGCACGGGATATCATTGCACAGGGAGGGCATCCTTTAGGTGAGGTGATGGGTCATCTCCGCCAATGGGAAGAAGCCGGCATGTATGAACTCATCACCCCATTCCTGCCTGCTCCGCTCATTGACAAGGTGAAAGAAATGGGATTCGATGCCTGGACAAAAAAAGAGAGTGAAACCCTGTACAGAAACTATTTCATCAGGCCGGTTTAACTATAGCAGAGCAACCAGGGATGAGCAGGAGGAGAATCATTGGGGCAATAAGGAAATACCACAAATGGCCTTCCCTGGTACTAAGCATTTTCACACTGGTTTTCGCGGCTTCAGGGATCATTATGAATCACCGGGATTTGTTTTCCGGGATAGATGTGCAGCGAAACTTTTTGCATAAAGAATACCGTTACAACAACTGGAACAATGCCTCAGTGCGGTCGGCCTGCCGGATAAGCCCCGACAGCATCCTGATTTACGGTAACATTGGTGTTTGGCTTACCGACAGCACATTTTCCTTATTTGTGGATTTCAACAGAGGGTTCCCCAAAGGGATTGATAACCGGAAAATTTCACGCTTATATTTATCAAAAAAGGGCCATTTGTATGCCGGTACTTTGTTCGGACTTTACCATTACAATTTTGATGAAAAAATGTGGAAAAGCATGGATATTGAGGTTTCCGATCCACAGGTGACCGATATTGCCGGAAAGGATGATTCGCTCCTTGTCCTTACCCGCTATTACCTGCTGATTGCTCCGGATGCACCTGGCAATATGGATTTCACCTGCAAAACTCTCCCCGCCCCCGAAGGGTACGATAACAGCGAAAGCTTGTTTAAAACGCTTTGGGTCATTCACAGTGGCAAGATTGCTGGATTTGCAGGACAACTGTTCGTGGACCTTACCGGTTTGGTATTCATTTTTCTCACGCTTACCGGCATGATATACTGGTTATTCCCAAAATGGATACGGAAAAGAAAGCAGAGAGAAAAAAAAGTTACAAACATCGTCAGGGCAAACCGTTTTTCACTAAAGTATCACAATAAGGCAGGAGTCTGGATGCTGGCTTTCCTGCTGATCACTACGCTCTCGGGCATGTTCCTTCGTCCGCCTTTACTGATTTCTATCGCCAATGCAACCATTGGAAAAATACCCTTTACCCTCCTCGATTCCCCGAACCCGTGGTACGATAAGTTAAGGCGTATCATTTACGATGAAAACAATCATGTTTACCTTATCGGGACAAATCAGGGCGTTTTCATTTCAGGCAGCGACCTGAACCGGCCCCTGGAAAAGCCCTGGCCTCAGCCGCCTGTGAGTATTATGGGCATAAATGTTTTTGAGAAAACGGAAAAGGAGCAATACCTGATCGGGTCGTTCAACGGGCTGTTTTTATGGAACCCTTTTAAAGATTTATTAATTGATCTGAATGATCCCAATGCCGCCATTATTCCTGAAACCAATGGCTCTCCGCTAAGCGAACACATGACTGCCGGCTACATTGGTATGGGCGACAGGCAATACATTTTCGATTATAACCACGGCGTTACTACGTTTGGAAATTCGTATACATTTCCTGAAATGCCGGAAGAAATAATCAAATGTCCTATGTCGCTTTGGAACCTGGCGCTTGAATTCCATACAGGCCGTTACTATTCATTTTTATTCGGGAAACTGTATATACTGTTCATTCCCCTTTACGGCATCAGTATGATCGTAGTTTTAATAACAGGATTCTGGCTCTGGTGGAAAATGTACAGAAAATAAGAAAAATATTAAATTTGCCACTGAGAAGGATTGCCCTATAAATAGAAAACAGGAAATGGTTTGCTGCAGGGATTCACATCTTAACCTCAAAATAATAATGGGATTATGATTCAATGGATAAAAAAGTTAGCTCCGCCGGCCCGATGGCAGGTTCCTGTAGTCATATTATCCGGCATCATCACGGGACTGGGTCTTTACATCATGCGCATTTCCAATGCTGTGTCCTACCTTTCCGACAAACCCGAAACATGCATCAACTGCCATGTAATGAACCCCCAGTATGCCACCTGGAATCACAGTTCCCACAGGGAAGTTGCCCACTGCAACGATTGCCATGTTCCACATAATAATATATTGAACAAGTATTTCTTCAAAGCCAAAGACGGATTGCGCCATGCCACAAGATTCACCATGCGGGCTGAGCCTCAGGTGATTTTCATTAAAAGTGCAGGAAAGAATGTGGTTCAGGAAAACTGCATCCGGTGTCATGAAAAACTCGTGTCCGATAATCACGGCATTGCGCGTTTTGAAGCTTCAAAGCACTTCCGGATCGAACGTTCCTGTATCCAATGCCACAGAGAAACCCCGCACGGGAGGGTAAACAGCCTGGCATCCGTACCCAATGCACGGATTCCGAAACTCAAAAGCCCTGTCCCGGGATGGCTGAACAGGCTGATGAAAGAATAACACCTTTAAGAAAGTTTGTTCCATATTACACTGACTGTTTATCTGCAATCCTTTTTCCCCGCCAAACCTAAGTAAATAAAGGCGTTTAAGTCAGTCATTTGTTTATATTCGTTCTAAATTTTATAAAAAACTTGCAGGTTAAAATTATCATTCTACTTTTATAGTGTTAATTCAATAACAGTTATCTAATAATGTTATTTTTTATATATGTTGTTGTTAAATTATAAAAACAGGAAATGATGACTCATCGTGTTACTTTGTCTGTGAAGTGTCCCCATTGCGGACACATTTTTATTGATAACAGTTATCAGATCAATGGCAAGCCGGCCATTAAGGTGGATGTTAAAACCCCAAGAGAACTGGGCACATTGTGGCTTTGTCCGATTTATGATTGTTTTAACCATGAAAGTTCCATCGAGATCAGGGAAAAAGAGGTTGTGGAGGTCTTTTGCCCGCATTGCAGCCACACTTTGGTCCGTGATATATTATGTAAGGTATGCAACGCACCAATGATAGGTTTCAATTTAACAGCAGGGGGAAAAGTGAATATCTGTTCGAGAAAAGGATGTCATAACCATTACCTGGTTTTTGAGGATGTAAATGTAGCCCTTCGATTATTTCAGGAGAAATATGAAAACTTATAGACAATGCAATAATTATACAAGATGGAAAATAACACAATAAAGTTTACCATTGACGGCAAGGTTTATGAAACTACTGCCGGTAAAACGGTGTTGGATGTTGCCCGTGAAAACAACATCTATATACCTACCCTTTGCTATCATCCCAGAACTGGCAAAGCCGGAAAGTGCCGGGCATGTCTGGTGGAAGTGGAGGGTCTCCGCGGACTAAAAGAGAGTTGCGCCCTGGAAGCCAAAGCAGGTATGGTTATAAAGACCAATACACAACAGATCCTTGAGGTACGAAAGATGATCGTTGAACTGCACCTTGCGAATGGGGAGCACAACTGCATTGCCTGTGAACGGAACGGGCACTGTGAGCTTCAGAATATGGCCTATCATTGCGGTATTGAAAGGCCTCATTTCCCGGTGCAGCATGAAACCATCGCATTAGATGTTTCATCTGAAGGCATTATCCGTGATGCCAACAAGTGCATTCAATGCGGCAGATGTATTGCTGCATGCAACCATAACGTGATGCACGAAGTACTTGACTTCGGATGGCGCTCAGGCGATATGCGCGTAATATGCGATGACGACAGGCCGATGGGTGATTCAAGCTGTGTTCAGTGCGGTGAATGTGTACAGGTTTGCCCTGTGGGCGCATTGACATTCAAAAATGCCAAAGGGGTGGGTCAGTACTGGGAACTGGAGAAAAAAACAACCATTTGTTCCTATTGCGGCGTAGGATGCTCGATCGACTTGTATATTAAAGACAACAAGTGGGTTTACTCCATGGGAACAGAGGAAAACTGGGAAAAACAAACCAACAAAGGGATGCTATGTGTAAAGGGTCGTTTTGGAATGGATTTCCTTAACCGTGATGACAGGTTAAACACACCTCTGATCAGAAAGAACGGGCAACTTGAGGAAGCCACCTGGGATGAAGCGCTCAGCCTCGTTGCCGAAAAGCTGGGTCGGATCAAAGCCGAATACGGACCCGGATCCATTGGCTTTTTCACCTCTGCCAGAGCTTCAAATGAAGATAATTATGCCTTAATGCGATTGGCCAGGGGGACAATCGGAACCAACAATGTGGACCACTGCGCCCGACTTTGACATTCATCAACGGTTGCGGGACTGGCAGCCACGTTAGGTTCAGGTGCTATGACAAACAGCATGCAGGAAACCGAAAAATCCGATGTGATTTTAATTATTGGAACCAACACTACCTGGAATCACCCGGTTTTTGGCGGGATGATCAAAAAAGCAGTGAAGGAAAAAGGGGTAAAACTGATAGTTGCCGATCCACGGGAAACCGGATTAGCAAAAATAGCGGATGTCCACATGACACAAAAACCGGGCTCAGACACTGCCCTGCTTATGGGAATGCAGCACATCATAGTGAAAGAAAACTGGCAGAACAAGGAATTTATTGAGGAAAGATGCGAAGGATGGGAAGAATACAGCAAGAGCCTGGAATTCTTCACACCTGAAAAAGTTGAAGAATTAAGCGGCATTCCGAAGGAACAGCTGTACATGGCGGCTAAACTTTATGCCACATCAGGACGGGGAGCCATATTCTATGCCATGGGCATCACCCAGCATACCTCCGGGGTTGACAATGTTAAAGCATGCTCCAACCTGGCCATGGTTACAGGTAACTATGGTCTCGAAGGAACAGGTGTTAACCCGCTCCGCGGGCAAAACAATGTGCAGGGCGCCTGTGATATGGGAGCGCTTCCGAATGTATTCACGGGTTATCAGCCGGTAACCGTTGAAGATAACCGTAAGAAGTTTGCCGAAGCATGGGGAATCAGATTCGAAGAAATGGACGATAAGGTCGGTCAGACGGTAACCACCATGGTTAACAATGCAGGCGAAAGCATTAAAGCCATTTACATCATGGGTGAAAACCCGATGATATCCGATCCGAACCTCCATCATGCAGCCGAACAATTTGCCAAACTGGATTTCATGGTGGTTCAGGATATCTTCCTGACAGAAACGGCACAAATTGCCGATGTTGTATTGCCGGCAAAGGCATCCGCCGAAAAAACAGGAACTTTTGTGAACACCGAGAGGCGCGTTCAGCTCTCAAAAAAAGCCCTGCAAGGCCCTGCCGGAGCAAAACAGGATTACGAAATCATTGCAGAAATAGCCCAACGCTTAGGCGCCAGTAATTTCCCGGCTACACCTGAAGATTTATTTGAGGAGATAAGAAAACTCACCCCTTCTTATAAAGGAATCACTTACGACAGGCTTGAGAAGGGATGTGGTTTAAGATGGCCCTGCCCGTCCGAAGATCACCCGGGAACACCTGTTCTTCATGTCGGGAAGTTCGCACGCGGTAAAGGATTGCTGGTTCCCTTAACCTATATTCCACCTGCTGAAGAAACGGATGACGAGTATCCCATCGTGCTTACCACAGGCAGATTGCTGCAACATTATCATACCGGGTCAATGACAAGAAGGGCAAAAGTTCTTGACGGAATAAAACCTCATGGAACCGTTGAAATCAATATCGAGGATGCAGAAAGGATGAATATCAGAAATGGTGAAAAGGTGAAAGTTACATCGCGGAGAGGGTCGATAGAAATTACGGCTGAAGTTACGGCAAGAGTGATGAAAGGCATTGTATTTATTCCTTTCCATTTTGCAGAAGCAGCAGCCAATGTACTGACCAATGATGCACTTGATCCTGTGGCCAAAATTCCGGAATATAAAGTTTGTGCCGTTAAAGTGGAAAAAATCAACGGTTGTTGTTAATTTGAAAAATCAATGATTTTATGCAAGTTGAACTTATAAATTCGATTCATGGACTGATGAACAGATATCCTAAAAAGGAATCTGCCCTGCTGCCTGCGCTAACGTTGGTGCAAAAAGCATACGATAACAATCTGACCAAAGAACTGGTCAATGAAGTAGCCCGAATCATTGGCGTATCAGATTCCAGGGCCTTTGGGGTGGCTACATATTATTCCATGTTCAATATTAGCAGGCATGTCGGGAAATACCACCTTCAGGTGGATACCAATATTCCTGCCACGCTGATGGGGGCAGTTGAAATCTATAATTATCTGAGTGCGAAGCTGGGCATTAAAAACGGCGAAACCACTGCCGACGGATTATTCACTCTCTCAAAGGTGGAATGCCTTGCTTCATGCGGCACCTGCCCTGTTATTCAGGTAAACGATGTTTACTATGAGTTAATGACCAAAGAAAAAGTTGACATGCTTATTGACTCATTACGCAAGGGTGTAATGCCCGAATTGCCGGTGGAATACAACTGGGGCACGAAATGCAATGTATTACTAAAAAACAGAGGTGTTGAAAATGCCAGATCAATAAGCGTTTATAAACAGCGCGGCGGTTATACAGCCCTTGAAAAAGCACGCAAAATGAAACCTGAGGAGATTACCCATGAAGTAAGGGAATCTCAACTGAGAGGTCGTGGCGGCGCCGGGTTTCCCACCGGAGCCAAATGGGGATTCATTCCTAAAGAAAGTGGAAAGCCGGTGTATTTGATCTGCAATGCCGATGAAGGCGAACCGGGAACCTTTAAAGACAGGCAAATTCTGGCATACGACCCACATCTTCTGGTCGAAGGGATGGCAATTGCCGCTCTAGCGTTGGGATCAAAACAGGCTTTTATTTATATCAGAGGTGAATTCAGCTGGATTGCCGGGATATTGGAGCAAGCCATTGAGGAAGCCAAAGCCGATGGTCAGTTGAAAGATCTTGACATCCTTGTTCATCAGGGCGCCGGTTCTTACATCTGCGGTGAAGAAACCGCCCTGATCGAATCACTTGAAGGCAAAAGAGGCCTTCCGCGGATGAAACCCCCGTTTCCTGCCATCGCCGGATTGTACGGATGCCCAACCATCGTGAATAATGTTGAGACACTGGCAAGTGTACCCTACATTGTTGAAAACGGAGCTGAAGCCTTTAAAAAATGGGGCTCGCCTGATGGATACGGCTTTAAATTATTCGGCGTTTCAGGCGCCGTGAATAAGCCCGGGGTTTACGAATGCCCGATGGGTATACCGTTTGAAGAATTGATTGAAATGGCAGGAGGATACAAGGGGAAAATCAAAGGAGTCATTGTCGGGGGTTTGTCGGTGCCTGTTTTAAAACCCGAGGAACTGAAAAAAAATGGCGGATTGAAGATGGATTATTATTCCTGCCCGCAGTTTGGCACCGAGTTGGGCTCCGGCGGGGTGATGGTTATCGGAGAAGAGTTTTCCATGCCTGATATTGCTGCCCGCACCATTCAGTTTTATAATCATGAATCCTGCGGACAATGCACCCCCTGCCGGCTGGGCTCGGGAATGATAGCCGAACTGCTTAAAAAGATCGCGGGAGGAAGGGGTGAAAAAGGAGATATTGAAAAAGCAATATGGTTTTGTGACAACATTAAAGGAAACACCCTATGTCCTACCGGAACTGCATACTCCTACCCAGTGAAAGTAATGATTGAAAAATACCGGAATGAATTTGAGGCTTTGATAAAATAATTAATAAACATTGTTTTAATTTATTGACACTAAAATGGAAAAAAACAAACAAAACCGTTGGCTGATTGCCATCATGTGTACAATTTTAATGATTGTACTTGGAACAATTTATTCATGGAGTTTCTTTCAGAAGCTCATTGTTGCTGAATACGGGTGGTCAAACACCACAGTCGCCTGGGCATTTAGCGCCAGTATCGCTTTTATTGGGTTTGCAGCAGCCTGGGGCGGTATCAACCTCCCCAAATATGGCCCGCAAAAACTTGCAATGATCGGCGTTAGTCTGCATGGTATCGGTTATATGCTTGCTGCATTGGCTTTTAAAATGCACAGCATTCCGGTATTGATCATCGGCTTCGGCCTTATCGGAGGCATTGGTTTAGGACTTGGCTATGTAACACCTGTGATTTCAGCGGCAAAATGGTTCCCTGACAAAAAAGGCCTGGTGACCGGTATGGTGGTTATGGGATTCGGATTCGGCGCATTATTGATGTCGAAAGTGATCGCTCCCATTATGATGGACATTGCCGGTCAAAACCTCATCAGTGGCTTTCTCTACATTGGTATTACAATCCTCGTGCTGGGAGTGATTTCTGCATATTTTGTGGTTTTCCCTCCGGCCAATTTTGTTCCCGCAGGTTACACACCTCCGGTAGCAAAAGCGTCACAGACTGCCGCACCGCAGATTACAGCCGGTCAGGCCATCCGGACATCCAAATTCTTTTTTATGTGGATGCTTCTGTTTATCAATGTCACCGCCGGCATTATGTTTATCAGCTTCCAGTCCCCGTTAATGCAGGATATCTGGGCGAAATTCAAACCCGGAACGGATGCAGTTGCACTGGCATCCATCGGAGCCACACTTATTGCCATCAGTTCACTGTTTAATGGCATTGGCCGTTTCTTCTGGGGAGGTATGAGCGATAAACTCGGACGCGTTCAAACCTTCAGGTTGATTCTGGGTTCTCAGATCGTCATATTCATCATTTTGCTGTTTGTCGGCAATCCCTACCTCTTCGGCCTTTTGGTGTGTTATATTCTGCTTTGCTACGGCGGAGGCTTCGGCACCATGCCTTCATTTGTCGGCGATGTATTCACTCCGCGTCTTATGCCGGTGGTTTACGGCACAATCCTTACCGCATGGTCGGCAGGCGGACTTCTTGGACCCCAGATCGTTGCTTACATGAAAGACAATTTTGCAGAAAATGCTTCGACCTATTCTTTCATTTCAGGAGCGATTTTATTGGCCATAGGTTTGTTGTTCTCATTTTTTGTTACGAACAAGCCCATCACAGATTGATTAAGAAACATACCCGCTCAGGGTTAATCCTGATCAAAGTAATCCCGGCACCCCGGGGTTACTTTTTTTTTGGAATGATGGTTCAAACTATTCAAATGAAATATAATGCTTACCCCGGTTACTGACATTTCCGATTACTGCTGTGTGAGGGTAACCGGCTTCCTTCAGCCGCTCAACCATCCGAATGGTGTTTACATCAGAACAACAAATCAGTAATCCCCCCGAAGTCTGAGGATCCAGAGATAACATTTTGTGATTGTAACTTACTGAATCTGAATATACACATTGATTATCAGTAAAATCGAGGTTACGGAAACATGCTCCCGGGATGCATCCCATGTCAATCAGGCGGATAGCCGTGTCAAATGCGGGTACCTCTGAAGCATGAATGTGAAGAGTGACATTGCTGCTGACCGCCATTTTCAAGGCGTGTCCCGCCAAACCATAGCCCGTTATGTCGGTGGCGCATCGCACATTGAACTCCTGCATGACAGTAGCCGCTTCTTTATTCAATTGTTTCATGCTGTCGAGCACCACACGGAGCAGGCTGTCCCTGGCCTCTCCAATCCGGTGTGCCGCCATAATCACGCCGGCGCCGACAGGTTTGGTAAGTATGAGGTTGTCTCCGGGCTTTGCCGCAGCATTGGTGATGATCCGGTCCGGATGAACCGAACCTGTTACCGCCAACCCGTATTTGGGTACAGCATCCACAATCGTATGTCCCCCGATCATTACACCGCCGGATTCTATTACTTTGTCAATGCCTCCTTTCAGGATTTCTTTCAGCACTTCGAGGGGATAAGTGGCCGGAAATGCTACGATATTCAGGGCCGTCATCACTTCTCCTCCCATAGCATACACATCACTGAGTGCGTTTGCAGCGGCGATCTGCCCGAACTCGTAAGGGTCAGAGCAAACCGGAGGGAAAAAGTCGGTGGTCTGGATCAGCGCCAGATCATCACTTATTCTATACACCCCTGCGTCATCGTGGGTTTCAATATCTACCAACACATTTTTGTTGGATGCTTTAGGCAATCCCTCCAGGGCCAAACTTAACTCCCTGGCAGCCAGTTTTGCCGAACAGCCGCCATATTCAACGGCGCTTAAAAGATCAAAAGTTTTCATTTCCTGTCTTTTTCAAATACCATACATTCTATTTTATGCGCCTTAAGCAAGGTTATTGCTTTCACGGGATCAGTCAATTCCGGATCAAGCCGGACTGACATGCCGCATGAAGAGGATATCTCCTTCGGAGTTTGAATGATGTCAAATTTTACGGCTTGTTTCAGCAATACTTTTTCAGCCAGAAGCACCCTGTGCGTGGAGTCGAATATCAGGATAATGTACCTCATCGCGTTACACTGCATGTGTATTATTTCATGGATAAACAATATGACCTGCCTTACTGAGGCGCTCCAGAATATCAAACATGTTTGAGACTGTACCTACTGCGAGTTCCTCCTTTTTCGCGTAATAATCGAGGCATGTACCACATACAAGTATTTCGCTGTGATTCTGTTCAAGTGTTTTCAGGGCATCCAGCACAGGCGAATCCCTGAGGGTCAGAAACACCCCGGAATTAAGAAAAACCAATGATCCGGGCCGGACAGTGATTTCGGGCAATGTGTTGATGAATGCCTTCATAAGCAAAATTCCAAGCTCATCAGCGCCGTCACCCAACTTGTTGCGTTGAAATGCAATAACCATTTTTGAAGAGAGAGGCGCTTCCAGGGCACAGTACTCTTCTACCGGTATGTTTTCCACAATAACTCCCGTTTTGGACACAACCAGGTGGATAATATTCCCTGTTCTTTCGGTTTTCACCTGCATTCCGTTATCCTGGCAAAACCTGCTGACATTTTTAGCGGAAGTTTCATTGTCAATGATCACCTCCAAAAGTTCATTATCTTGTATTTCAGACAAAGCTTTTTTTGTCATGATCAATGGTACCGGGCACATTTTGCCTTTGGCATCGATTGTTTTCATTAAATATTGAAATTTTTTTCAGAAATAATTTTTTTAAGGGCTTCAGCGACATAATCAATTTCCTGCTGTGTGTTGAAACATCCCAGGCTCAACCTGACCGTTCCCCGGGGAAAACTGCCCATGGCCTGATGAGCCAGAGGCGTGCAATGAATGCCTGCCCTTGACATGATGCCGAAATCCCTGTCAAGGATAAAAGCTATATCGCTCGGAGGAATCCGGCCGATATTGAACGAAACCAGCGGCAGTCTTTCATTTGAAAGTCCCGGACCATATATTCTGATGCCATCAATATTATTCAATTGCACTACCAGGTATTCTGTAAGTTGTAACTGCTGATTACGGATGCTTCCGATACCTTTTCCGAGGATAAACTGCACCCCTGCTTTCAGGCCAAGCACCCCCACTGTGTTGAGGGTTCCGGCCTCAAGCCGGTCGGGGTAAAATGCAGGGTGATCCGCCATTTCAGATTTGCTGCCGGTGCCACCATGGATCAGTGTTTCGATCAGGATGTTGTCTTTGATACAAAGACCTCCAATACCAGGGGGACCATACAATTTCTTATGGCCGGTAAAAGCCAGAATATCGATGTTGTCCTTTTGAATATCAATGGGAATGAAGCCTGCCGTTTGGGCTGCATCCACCATAAACAGGATATTTTTCAACCTGCATATCTCTCCAATGCCGGCGACGGGCATCACTGTGCCGGATGCATTTGAGCCATGTATCATAACGACTAAACGGGTATTCGCTTTGATGGATCCGGAGATCAGCCGGGTGTCAGTTTCACCTTTTTCGTTGCATGGGATGACCGTGAGTTCAATCAATCCCTTATTTTCCAGGTATTTCAGCGGTCGGTACACAGAATTATGCTCCATGTGGCTGATGATGACATGGTCGCCCTGCTTTAATAAACCTTTTAAGGCAATGTTGATGGCATGTGTTGCATTGGCAGAAAAGATCACCCTTTCGGAATCCGGTGCATTGAACAGCACGGCGATTAATTCACGCGTTTCAAATATCTCCCTGGCGGCTTTGATGGCAAAGCTATGGCCCGATCTTCCCGGGCTGGCGCCATAATCATTGAGATAACCGGTTATTGCTGAGATCACCGATGGCGGTTTAGGCCATGAGGTGGCTGAATTGTCAAGATAAACTTTCATGAAGTATTTTTTTTCCGTTTTCTGTAATAAAAAATCTGGTTTCCACACCACTTCCACGCCGGATGGCAATACATTTTTCAGATTCAAAAATATCCCCTAACAAAGCCCGGAAACGTTTTGTGCCTCCCATCAAATCCTTAAACTCCTGTATGTCTATGCCTTCGACGCTTTTCTGAAGTTCCTGCAATAACAGAATTCTGTATTTATCAAGTATTTTGGTATGAATAAACTCACTCTGATAAAACCGGATTTTACCTTCATCGGCCAGGTAATTCAGGTATATTTTTATTTTTGGGGGTGAAATTCTTGTTTGAGAAGCCTTTTCTTCAATTTCGGAGAGGGCGGGTTTTTCATTGTCATATTTCAAAATGGTGTTTTCGAGCCAGTTGATCTCTTCCATCATTTGTTTGTCAATCAATGGCTTATGGCCTTTTATAATCCATGTGTTTTTGAAATTTTCGACCGCATTTTCACTTTTGAGCTCCTTTAACAGAATTTCGAGGTAAATTTTCCCCTGCTTCATTTTTATCATGCCTGATTTACTTATGATTTCATTAAGCTCCAGCCCACCGGGGAAAATAGAATTTCTGGCATGATGTTCTTTAAGAATGTCAATAATTTTATCCCTGTATGTTTTATCGCAGACCGGGTCAATGACAATTGCAGTATCACCTGCCAGATAGATGGTAAAATCAACTTTGCCACTTTCCAGCTCTGTTTTCAGTTCAGTTACACTCATATTCAGCTTTTCGGCCATTTCGGCCAGGCTGAAAGGCCTGAACTCCTTTTTTAATTCCACACTGATGATCTCGCTCACACTGTTATCGCTCAACAAAGAAACCGACAAGCGGTTAAGATAATCGATGAGCCTGGGTGTTCTTCTTTTATGGTGAAGCGGAGAGGCATCAATGATATATCCCCCTCCAAGGGTTAAATCGGCTGATGAGTTTCGTATAATGAACTTATCCCTGTTCATAAGAATGGCAGGCCGGTAGAGATGTATCTGAGCCACTGCGTTTTCACCGGGCATGACTTCATCCTTGTTCAGAAGGTGCAGGCGGGCCTGAGATTCAAATGTGCCGGAAATAAAAGTCACATTTGACCAGAGGGAGAGCGGCGAAGCATTGTCAAACAAAGCAACATACACGTCAATCATTCGTGTATCCGGAAGAAGTTTATCCGAAATCAACATTCCTCTCTCATAATCTTCATTTTTCAGGCCGATCAGATTGAGTGCAGCCCTGTCGCCGGCCACCACTTTATCCACGCTGTTTCCATGCCTTTCGATGGAGCGCACCCTCAGTTTCTGATTGGAACCCGGCAGCAGAAACACATCTTTTCCCGTTTCGATACTTCCACCCAGGACCGATCCGGTTACAACGCTTCCGAACCCTTTAACAGTGAATATCCGGTCAATATACATCCTGAATAAATTGCCCTTCTCAGGCTCCTGAATTCCGGAAACCATTTGCTCAATGGCATTAATCAATTCATCAATACCCTGACCCGTCACACATGAAACAGGTACAATGGGTGCATTTTTCAGAGATGTTTTATCAAGGAAATCAGATATTTCATACCGGGCCATTTCAATGAGTTCTTCGTCGACAAGGTCGGTTTTCGCGAGGGCAACCACACCGTTACTGATTCCCAATGCGGTGATGATATTCACATGTTCGGCAGTTTGAGGCATGATGCCGCTGTCAGCAGCAATGACAAGTAAAACCATATCAATTCCACAGGTGCCTCCCACCATGGTATTGATAAAATCACTGTGCCCCGGAACGTCAATGATACCGATGGATTGGCCACCGGGCAGGTTGAGGTGGGCAAATCCAAGGTTAATGGTGATCCCCCGCAGTTTCTCCTCCTTGTGGGTGTCGCAGTCAATGCTTGTAAGCGCTTTTATCAGGGCGGTTTTCCCGTGGTCAATATGACCTGCCGTTCCAATGATCAGGTGTTTCATAAAATCAGAATTACTCAGGTTGCAGATTCATTTGTCCAATAATCATCCGGTGTGTTTCAGTTATGATCCCGGCCATTTCATCCATATCCTCATCAAACAGGGTTAACACATCAAAGCAAAGATTGCCTTTTTTCAGGATGCTCAATACCGGTGGGTTGTGTAGCATCAGGGCGCGGTACATCCTTTCAGCATAGGCTGAACGGATTTTATTTGGTTTGTCGTTGACAATGCCCACGGCAAAGCTGTCTATTTCACTGTCGGGCAGGGCGCCGCCGCCAAAGCAGCCTTTGCCCGGTTCCACTCTTGCGTTAACATTATGGCTTATCAGGCGGTCTTTCAGCAATGTGGCTGCCTGTTTGATGTCGTCCGGTTTTCGGTGGATGATCCTGTAAATATGATTCCTTTCTTTGAGTTTCTTTTCATCAAGATAATAGGAGCATGTGGTTTCAAGCAGCGCAAGAGTGGTTTTACATACCCTCAGCGCCCTCAGCACAGGTTCCTTTTTCAGTTTCATGATCAGCTCCTTTTTCCCTGCAATGATACCTGCCTGAGGACCGCCCATCAGCTTGTCGCCGCTGAAGCAAACGAGGTCAACCCCATTGCTGACGGCTTCAGAAACAGTGGGTTCACCAGCAAATAGGGGATGAAGGTTTTTTCGTAAAAGGCCCGACCCCAGATCAAAAAGCACAGGTATACCAAACTCTTTTCCCAATTTCGACAGTTGGTTGATATCCACTTCCTGGGTGAAGCCTTTTATGAAATAATTTGATTTGTGGGCTTTAAATAACAAAGCCGTTTTAGGGGCGATGGCATTTCTGAAGTCATCGGGTTTTGTTTTATTGGTGGTGCCGACTTCCACCATTTTGCAGCCGGAGGCCTTCATAATTTCAGGCAACCTGAATGAACCGCCGATCTCAATCAGTTCCCCCCTTGAAACCACTACCTCTTTTTTCTTTGCAAAGGCGCTGAGAACAAGCATTACGGCTGCAGCATCATTATTCACGACAAGGACATCCTCAGCCCCGGTAAGGTATTTCAGTATTTCAGAGGCATGGTCGTTCCGGCTTCCCCTTGAACCCTTTTTGAGATCGAACTCAAGATTATTATAACCGTTAAGAACCTTAAAGTTATCGTTCAGAAAGTCACCGGAGAAAGGGGAACGCCCAAGATTGGTATGGATTATGATGCCTGTGGCGTTGAAAACCTTTCTTAAACTTCTTTCAAAAAAGATGCCTGCCAGCCGGTCAATTTCCCGGAAAATATCACCGGATGAAGGAGGGGGATGCCCTGATTGAATATGGTTTCTGAAAAAGACTAATGCCTGGCGAATGCAAAAGAGTATCGCATCTTTGCCATGCCTCGCAACAAGCCTCCCAACCTCAGACGATTGCAGAAGTTTATCAACAGCGGGAAGGTTTTTAAGAACCTCCTGTTTTGCACTCATATCCTGAAACAGTGTAACATCTTATGAATATTCGCAGAGAGAGCAGGAATCGAACCTGCCACAGCCGGTTTTATCCGTCTGCTACCGGTTTTGAAGACCGGCTGGCACACCAGTACCGTTCTCTCTGTTTGTTTATCAGAACTTCTCAGTTGCCCGGGCTTGTATGCCAGTCAGCGCCTGATCCGATTGCAAATATATGATTAAATATTCAAGTTTCTATAATTTGAAAAAATCCTGCAGCCATATTTGTATCTGATCAAATACGATTTATAGTATTTTTGTGCCATGATATTCAGGGAGAACTTCATCATCATAGGCTCCACAGGCAGGAACACAGGGAAAACCGAATTTGCCTGCCGTTTGATTCAGAGATATTCTGCTCAACAGGAATGTTATGCAGTCAAGGTAACTTCCATCAACCGCGTTGAGGGTAAATGCCCGAGAGGAGGCGACGGATGCGGTGTTTGCAGCTCACTGAAGGATGATTTCGAAATACTTGAGGAAAAAACCGCCGGCAAGGTGAAAGACACACAGCGACTGCTTGCTTCAGGAGCAAAAAGAGTGTTCTGGCTCAAGGTTTTTACCGACTCCCTTCAGAAAGGACTGGATGCTTTGCTGCAGTATATTCCGGATCATGTTCCGGTAGTAGTTGAATCGAACCGGTTGCGGAATGTGCTTGAGCCGGGTTTGTTCATTGTGATCAAAAATCTGAACGACAAAAACGTCAAGGCCAGTTGTGCCGGGGTTATTCACCTGGCCAGCAAGATCATTGAATTTGACAATATGAACTGGAATTTCCCTCCCGACAGAATAATCATCAAAAATAACGCCTGGCTGATCAGGGAATTTGCAACAGCCATTGTGCTTGCCGGAGGGAAAAGCTCAAGGATGGGCGGGATGGATAAAAGCCTTCTTCCCATCCACGGAAAACCCATGATAGCTCAGATAATATCTCAGTTAGAGAATCATTTTGATGAGATTATCGTGGGCGCTAACGACCGGGAAAAATATAAATTCCTCCAACTTCCTGTCATTCCTGACATTGCCCCTGACAAAGGACCCCTAATGGGTATTTTATCCTGCCTTAAAGCATCATCCAATGATGTAAATTTTATTACCGCATGCGATATCCCGGTGATGAACCTGAAACTGGTTCATAACATGATACGGCTTTCCATCGATTATGATATAGTGATGCCGGTTTCAGGCGAAAGCCACTACGAGCCTTTATATGCGGTTTATAAAAAAAATGTCATCCCCACTGCCGAGGCTATTTTAAAAAATAACGGAAGAAAAATCATTGAGCTTTTCAACTATTCAAAAGTCAGGTTTGTTGATTTTGAAAACAGCAACTGGTACGAAAACCTGAACCGTAAAGACGATTACATGAATTTCATCAAGGCTAAAGATACGACTCAGTGTTACAGGGACCTACCATAAGACAATTTCAATGAATATCCGCAACGAATTTTTTTTTTTTATGACTGCAAAAAGTAATTTAACAAGAAACTGGCTCTTATTCGGGACCACTGTCATTATTGTATTTTTTCTGGGATTACTGGCATCCTCCATTTTAGAGCGACGCAGTGAAACGGCTTACGTTTACAAACCCCAGGTCAATATAAATAAGTGGGAACCCAGAAATGAGGTTTGGGGAAAGAACTTCCCCAGGGAGTACCAGTCCTACATGAAGACTTCCGGGACTGATTTTGTAAGCAAATACAACGGCAGCATCATGATCGACATGCTTGAAGTTGACCCCAGGATGGTTGTTTTATGGGCAGGATACGGATTCAGTAAGGATTACAACCAGGGCCGCGGTCATTATTATGCTGTGGAAGATGTGTACAACACATTACGTACGGGAGGCCCCACGGGACCCGATGACGGCCCGATGCCCACCACCTGCTGGACCTGCAAGTCGCCCGATGTTCCCCGCATGATGAATGAAAAAGGAATCGCTGAATTTTATAAAGGGAAATGGGCCCGCCTTGGCCCGGAAATTGTCAATCCAATCGGATGCGCCGATTGCCATGAGCCGGGCACGATGAATCTCCAGATATCAAGGCCGGCATTGATCGAGGCCTTCGAAAGGATGGGCAGGGACATCACTTTGGCATCGCATCAGGAAATGCGTTCCCTGGTTTGCGCACAGTGCCATGTAGAATACTACTTCAATATAAATACAGTGGAAGGGGCCGAGTACCTGACCTTTCCATGGGACAATGGCTTTACGGCCGAAGCCATGGAAGAGTATTACGATAACCTGAACTTTTCCGACTGGACACACGCATTGAGCAGGGCGCCCATGCTCAAGGCACAGCATCCGGGATATGAAACCTACATCACCGGGGTTCACGCTGCACGCGGGGTTTCGTGTGCCGATTGCCACATGCCCTATATGTCAGAAGGGGGTCAGAAATTCACCAATCACCACATACAAAGCCCACTCAACAATGTAGCAGGTTCCTGCCAGGTTTGCCACAGAGAGGAAACGGACCGCCTTGTAAGGGATGTGTATGAACGGCAGGACAGGATCATTCAAAACCGCGACAAGCTGGAGGAACTGATTGTCAGGGTGCATGTGGAGGCCAAAAAAGCCTGGGACCTGGGCGCCACCGAAACGCAAATGCAGGCCATTCTGACGGATATCCGCCATGCCCAATGGAGATGGGATTACTCCGCCGCAGCCCACGGCGCTTCCTTTCACTCGCCGGTGGAAATTGGCAGAGTGATCAGCACAGGGATTGCCATTGCACAGGAAGGCCGGATCAAACTGGCAAGGCTGTTATCCACCCTGGGGCACAACGAAGAAGTGCCTTATCCTGACATTACAACCAAGGCCAAAGCCCAGGAATTCATCGGCCTTCCGATGGAGAAGCTCATCAAAGAAAAAGAGGATTTTAAAATCAACCTGCTGCCCCGCTGGCTTGAAGAAGCAAAAAAAAGGGAGGACAGTTGGGAAGTTTCTTATAACTGATCCTGCAAAACTCTATCTGCCGTTGCGATTACTGAAATCCGGTGCACTCTGAGGCAGGGCGGATGTTTTCACGATGAGCCATCTGGTTTTTAGCGCTAACTCCTGAAAATTGGGGGCAAAATCATTACCTTTGCCTTCTTATGCTGAGCAGTTTTTTATCTTTTACAAAGCGGGAAGGGCTCATCACGGAAGATCAGAAGATACTTCTTTCCGTGAGCGGCGGCATTGATTCGATGGTGATGACCTCCCTTTTCCTGGAAGCAGGGATTGACGTGGCCGTTGCCCATATCAATTTCACGCTCAGGGGAAGAAATTCAGATCTTGATGAGAAACTGGTGCGTCAATTCTCTGAAGAACACGGTCTTCCCTTTTTCTGCAAACGGTTCGAAACCGCAAGCTATGCCTCCTCAAAAGGAATATCCGTTCAGATGGCTGCACGGGAACTGCGTATAGATTACTTCGGGGAAATGGTAAGAAAACACGGGTTTGGCTGTTATGCCACAGCACACCATCTCGACGACCAGATCGAGACCTTCTTCATCAATCTTTTAAGGGGAACCGGACTGGCAGGACTGCACGGCATCCTTCCCAGGCAGGGCCTCTGCATCCATCCAATGCTTTTCGCCTGGCGGAGTGATATTGAAAAATATGCTGCGGAAAAACAAATACCGTTCAGGGAAGATCACACCAATGCCGAAACAAAGTATATCCGCAATAAAATAAGGCATATACTGATCCCGGCCCTTGAATCAATAAACAACGAAAGCAAAGAAATCCTTACCCGGAACATCATGCATATCCGCAACGCGGAACAGGTTTACCTGAAAGAGATTGAAGATAAGAAGCCCCTGCTGATGTCTCATGAGAAAGGGCGAATCCGGATCGGACTTAAAGGGCTCCTTCTGCTGGAATACCCGGCTATATACCTGTTTGAGATGATACGGGCTTACGGTTTTGATCATCTTCAGGCCGAAGAGATCCTCAAAGTAAAAGACACATCGTCAGGACGAGGCTTTTTTTCTAAAACGCACTGGATGCTTTTAGACAGGGAAGAGATACTCCTGACGGAGATCCGGAAAAATAAAGAGGAAAAAGAACAGTATATCATATCTGACGATGCACATATAATGTACGAGCCTTTCAGGTTGAAAACGGAAAGGATTACAAAGGACGAAAACTATGCACTCTCAAGGGATCCCCGGACAGCCGACCTGGATATGAAAAGCCTTTCTTTTCCGCTTATGATAAGAAAATGGAAGAAAGGAGATATGTTTTATCCCCTGGGTATGAAACACCGGAAAAAAATCAGCGATTTCTTTACCGATGACAAAATTTCTCTGATTGACAAGCAAAACACCTGGCTGATCCTCTCCGGCAATGACATAGTATGGGTTGCAGGTTACAGGATAGATGACCGTTTCAGGGTGACGGAATCCACAGAAGAGGTGTTAAGATTATCCCTTCAGGATTGATCAAAGGCCGAACTCCGTTTTAATGACATCCACAAAGTCAAGTTTTTCCCAGGCAAAAAAATCAGCATCCTTTTCCAACGACTGTTTTCCTTCAACACTTTGTACTCTGACGTCCTTACCGGAATAAAATACATTAACGGCCTTTTTGTAGTGATCACGTCCAAAATGGCCATAGGTTGAGGTCTTTTCAAAAACAGGATTTTTCAACGCAAACCTGTTCACGATGGCATAAGGGCGCAGGTCGAAAATATGGCGTATGGTTTCGGCGATCTGCCCGTCGGTGAGTCTTTTGCCCGCCTTGTTCACAGCCCTGGATTTCCCGTAGGTATTGACGTACACGCCCACCGGATCAGCCACACCGATGGCATAGGCAAGCTGGACAAGCGCTTCACCGGAAACCCCTGCAGCTACGATATTTTTGGCAATATGCCGGGCAGCATAAGCCGCTGACCTGTCCACCTTGGAGCTGTCCTTACCTGAGAAAGCGCCGCCTCCGTGGGCACAAATGCCGCCGTAGGTGTCAACGATGATCTTCCTGCCGGTCAGGCCGGTGTCACCATGAGGGCCGCCAATGACGAATTTGCCGGTGGGATTCACCAGCAGCTTGCATCTTTCGGTAAAGAGCGCCCTGATCCTTTCAGGCAGGGTGTCTTTTACACGGGGGAGCAGGATGTTCTGCACATCTTCCCTGATTTTCGCCTGCATCTTTTCATCCGGACCAAATTCATCATGCTGGGTGGAGAGTACGATGGTGTTCACCTCCAAAGGATTATGATCATCATCATATTCAATGGTTACCTGTGATTTGGAATCGGGCCTCAGCCAGGTCATCTGCTTTCCTTCCTTGCGTATGGCAGCCAACTCCTGAAGCAGAATATGTGCCACCTCAATGGGCATTGGCATGTAATTGTCCATTTCCCTGGTGGCGTAGCCAAACATCATTCCCTGGTCGCCGGCGCCCTGATCTTCCTCCTTTTCGCGTGCCACACCTCTGCGGATGTCGTCGGACTGCTCATGCAAGGTAGAGATAACGCCGCAGGATTCCGCATCAAACCTGTATTCAGCTTTGGTATAGCCTATTTTCCTGATGGTGTTCCTGACCACTTTTTCAATATCAATGTACGAATTGGTTCTGACTTCGCCGCTGCACATCACAAGGCCTGTGGTGACAAGCGTTTCGCAGGCAACTCTGGCGTCAGGGTCGTGGCGCAGGAACTCGTCCAGAAGGCTGTCGGAAATCTGATCGGCAACCTTATCGGGATGTCCTTCAGAAACCGATTCAGATGTAAATAAATATCCCATAAAAAAACATTATTTCAGTTCATACTAAAACTTTCAACCGGCTTAATTGTGCTTTGATTGCAACGCAAACCTTAAAAAGCGACAAAGGTAAACTAATTTTTAATTTTTTTTGAAGTACCGCAAAGCTGAGGTACAAAAATGAGCCATTTTGAAAAATGGGATACACAAGTGAGCTATTGACGGTGATCATTGGTTAGCTTGCCTGACCGGTACCTTCAGGTTCACAGAATTAATGGATTGAATCCCTGTCCTGCCAAGTGGTGCGTTGAATTCATACCTCCCCTGCAGATCTTGTAAGCTTCCTGAAAACCTCTTCCAGGCTTTGACCTGTTTTTTTCATGGAAAGTACTTTAAGGTTGTTGGCAACGGCAAAATTAAATATCCCGGAACGGATATCGCTTTTTACCCTTGCTGACACTTTCCATGTATTATCCCCTGCCTCAAGCGCCGAAACCACCCCTTCAAGCGACTCAATGAGCGATCTGTCCACCGCTTTGTCAAACTCCACTTCTACGACCTGGTTTTCCGATGGTGAGCCTAATAAATTCTCCGTCCGGTCATAGGCCATGATCTTTCCTTTGTCGATGATGACGGCATGGCTGCAAACGGCTTCGACCTCCTGCATGATGTGTGTGGAGATCATCACTGTTTTCTCCCTGCCAAGGGCTTTGATCAGTTCCCTCATTCCGGCAAGCTGGTTCGGGTCCAGGCCGGAGGTGGGTTCATCGAGGATCAGCACTTCCGGATCATGAATAAGCGCCTGTGCGAGTCCGATCCTTTGCCGGTAGCCCTTTGACAGGGCGCCTATCTTTTTCCCCTGCTCTCCTGTAAGCCCTGTAATATCAATCATCTCCTCCACCCTTGCCTTTTTCTTTTTACCCATTTTATGGAGCCCTGCCACAAACATCAGGTATTCCTTCACGTAGAGGTCGGTGTACAGGGGATTATTTTCCGGAAGATATCCTGTTATTTTCCTGATTTCCAATGACTGTCCAAAGATATTGTATCCGTTTACCGACACCTGCCCGTCGGATGGGGGTAAAAAGCAAGTGATGATCTTCATGAGGGTTGACTTACCGGCGCCGTTGGGTCCCAGCAATCCCACGATGCCACCCGGATGTACGGTGAGCGTAACATCATCGAGGGCTTTTTGCTCTCCGAATAATTTGGTTACATGCTTAACTTCTATCGGCATTATCTGACTTCTTTAATATCAGGCCATTTTGCCGTGGCAATGCTTGTATTTCTTACCGCTGCCACAGGGACAGGGGTCGTTTCTGCCCGTTTTCTTTTCCACTTTCACCGGCTGGGTTTTCTGTGGTGCCTGTGTGTTACTGTGCGCCTGCGATAACAGGTCGGTCCTTTGCTCCTTAAACCTCGACATATCCGTCCTTCGCGGCGCCTGTGCCTGCCTTACGGCGGCATCCTGTCCGGGCAGGTTGCACCTGAGCAGGAAGGAATCAATTTCCTTATTGGTCCGTTGTATCATACCCTTAAAAAGTTCAAATGACTCAAACTTATAAATAAGGAGGGGGTCTTTCTGTTCGTAGGTGGCGGTTTGAACCGACTGCTTCAGGTCGTCCATCTCCCGGAGGTGTTCTTTCCAGGCATTGTCGATATAGCTGAGCACAACGCCTTTCTCCACCGCATTTATCACCTCCCTTCCTTCTGAATCAACGGATTTTTTCAGGTTGGCAATCACCTGAATCTCTTTTTTGCCGTCGGTGATGGGAATGGCAATATTGTCAAACTGAGGCTGGTTTTCGAGTACATCCTTTACCACGGGAAGCACTCTTTCCCTGATGCGTTCATTTTTGGTTCTATAAGCCTTTGTAATCAGTTCAAATATCCTTTCTGCCAGATTTTCTTTGCCGGAAGACAGGAACTCATCCCCGTCCACAGGCGAATCGATGGCAAAAACCTTGATGAGTTCCAGCCGAAAACCTTCAAAATCGCGGGTTTCCTGGAAATCGGCCACAGTTTGTTCAATGGCGTCATAGATCATATTGGAAATATCGATGGAGAGTCTTTCTCCGAAAAGGGCGTGCCGTCTTTTCCGGTAAATCACTTCCCTCTGGGCATTCATCACATCATCATACTCCAGCAGCCTTTTCCTGATTCCGAAGTTGTTTTCTTCCACCTTTTTCTGCGCCCTTTCAATGGATTTGGTGATCATGGAATGCTGGATCACCTCCCCTTCTTTCAAGCCTAAACGATCCATGATTTTAGCGATCCTCTCCGATCCGAACATTCTCATCAGATCGTCTTCCAAAGATACGAAGAACTGAGTGCTTCCCGGGTCTCCCTGCCTTCCTGACCGTCCTCTCAATTGCCTGTCGACCCTCCTTGACTCATGCCTTTCCGTGCCAATGATGGCCAAACCACCTGCTTCTCTGACCCCCTGCCCAAGTTTAATGTCGGTACCGCGGCCTGCCATGTTGGTAGCTATTGTGACTGTGCCCGGCTGCCCTGCTTCCTTTACAATATGGGCTTCACGCTGGTGGAGTTTGGCATTCAGTACATTATGATTAATGTTGCGCCTGGTGAGCATGCGACTGAGGAGTTCCGAAGTTTCCACCGAGGTGGTGCCCACCAGCACCGGCCTGCCTTTCTTCACCAGTTCGTCGATATTGTCAATTACGGCATTGTATTTTTCACGCTTGGTCCGGTAAACAAGGTCATCGCGGTCATCGCGGACGATGGGTTTATTGGTAGGAATCACCACCACATCGAGCTTATAAATATTCCATAACTCCCCGGCTTCCGTTTCAGCAGTACCGGTCATACCGGCAAGCTTTTTATACATCCTGAAATAATTCTGCAGTGTGATGGTGGCATAAGTCTGAGTCGCTGCTTCCACCTTCACGTTCTCTTTGGCCTCAATGGCCTGATGGAGCCCGTCGGAGTACCGCCTTCCTTCCATGATACGGCCTGTTTGCTCATCCACGATCTTGATCTTATTGTCCATGATCACATACTCCACATCCTTCTCAAAGAGGGTATAAGCTTTCAAAAGCTGGTTGACGGTATGCACTTTCTCCGACCTGATCGAGAAATCGCGCATAATCTCATTTTTCCTTTCCAGCTTTTTCTCTTCGGAAAGCGGTTCCTTTTCCAGTTCAGCAAGATCAGCGCCCACATCCGGAAGAACGTAGAAATCGGGATCGTTGGCAGCATCGTTGATGAAGTTGATTCCCTTTTCGGTAAGGTCGACAGAATTGTTTTTTTCTTCGATGACGAAATACAGTTCATCCGTGACGAGATGCATATTTTTGGCTTGTTCCTGAAGATAGAAATTCTCTGTTTTCTGGAGGAGGGACCTCATCCCTTCCTCACTGAGAAACTTAATGAGGGCTTTGTTCTTAGGCAGTCCTTTGAAAGCCCTTAGCAGAAGTTTTCCACCCTCCTTTTCATTTTCCGAGGTAGGATTGTCGGCCAGCAATTTTTTCGCTTCGGCAAGGATTTTTGTAACCAGGTTCCTTTGCTGGTTATGAAGTTTTTCCACATTGGGCCTGTACACATCAAATTCCTGCGTTTCACCTTTCGGTGTCGGGCCTGAAATGATCAGAGGGGTTCTTGCGTCGTCGATAAGCACCGAGTCCACCTCATCCACTATGGCATAATTGTGGACCCTTTGCACCAGCTCGTCAGGGAAAGCTGTCATATTGTCACGCAGGTAATCGAAGCCGAATTCATTGTTGGTGCCATAGGTGATGTCGGCTAAATATGCCTTTCTGCGATCCGGGGAATTGGGTTGATGCCTGTCGATACAATCCACCCTGAGGCCGTGAAATTCGAACAACACCCCCATCCATTCCGAGTCGCGCCTGGCAAGGTAATCGTTCACTGTAACGATATGGACGCCTTTACCCGGCAATGCATTCAGATATACCGGAAGGGTTGCCACAAGGGTTTTTCCTTCACCGGTGGCCATCTCGGCTATCTTGCCCTGGTGAAGAACAATCCCGCCAATGAGCTGGACATCGTAATGTACCATATCCCATTTGATCAGGTTTCCGCCTGCCATCCACTCGTTGCTGAACAGCACTTTATCCCCCTTTATATTGACATGATCTTTTGTGGCGGCAAGTTCCCTGTCGAATTCCGTGGCGGTTGCTTCCACGGTTTTATTTTCCATAAACCGCTTTGCTGTTTCCTTGATGACGGAAAAAGCTTCGGGGAGTATCTCGTTCAGTGCCTCCTGTGTTTTCTCATAACTCAGCTTCTCCAGGTCATCGATCCTCTTCCAGATATCCTCTTTCCCGGAAACCTCCATGTCAGTATTGTTTTCCACCTCCTGTTTCAGCCTGATGATCTCCGAATCCTCTGCCTCTGTCTTTTCCCTGATCTTCTTCCTGAATTCTGCAGTTTTCAGCCTAAGCTCATCATTGCTCAGTTTGCTGATATATTCGTATGCATTCAGGGTGGTAGCCAGTAACGGGCTGATAGCTTTTATATCGCGCTGGGATTTGTTTCCCATCAGTTTTTTAAGAAAAGATACCATTTGATTATAATTACAATGAAAACCTTTATCAAATACCAGGCAAAATTAAACTAAAAAGCCAAAGAATTTGCAAAGGCTTTATCATTCAGAACTTCACACCTCAAAATCCTTCCGGCGTCAGGCAGAAAATTTCAAAATTTCAATTATCTTTGTATATTGAACATTTCTTATCTTAAAAAACTGATCATGATGCGGAAGTTATTTTTTTCATTGGGTGTTGTTTTCATATTGCCGGCATTTTTTTCAGCAGGCTTACATTCACAAATCAGTCAGGGAGGCCTTCCTCCAAGTTTCAAATGCAATATATCAGGAGAATTTGAAGAGATCATTTTCACTCCTCCGGATGTTTATGCGCTTGAACAGGAAGATGTCGACAATGAAAGCATGGGTATCCCATACCGTAACGGGGTTGGCATCACGGTAAACAAATCCATTGATAATTCGGGCACGTGGGAGGAGCTTCCCAACGGTGGGAAGGTATGGAGATTGAAACTATCTTCCCCCGGCGCCAGGGGCCTTGCCTTATATTACGACCATTTCAGGCTACCGGTTGGCGGAGAGCTATACCTGTATAACGAGTATAAGGACCAGGTGTTAGGGGCGTACACCTTTTTCAACAACTCTGAAACCGGGCTGTTTTCCAATGAATATATCCAGGGATCCTCGGTGACTCTGGAATACTATCAGCCGGTATGGACAGAAGAACTTCCTGTCATCAGCATATCAGAGATGGCTTATGGTTACAGGGGCGTTTCCTTCCTTTTCGGCAACAGTGAGGATTTCGGGGATTCATACTGGTGCCAGATCAATGTAAACTGCTCTCCTGAAGGGAATAACTGGCAGGACGAAAAAAGAGGCGTGGCACGCATCCTCCTTAAGATAGGATCAGGCTATTACTGGTGCTCCGGTTCGCTCATCAACAACACCAATGAAGATGCGACGCCCTATTTTCTTACGGCAGCCCATTGCGGGGAAGGGGCCAGCGCGTCTGACATGAACCAGTGGATATTTTATTTTAACTACGAAGCTTCAGGATGTTCCAATCCTCCTTCTTCTCCGCCCTATAATTCCATAACAGGCGCATCATTCAGGGCCAATGATCCCTCTTCGGGCAATTCGGGGTCCGACTTTCTTCTGGTGCGTTTGAATTACAATGTCCCTCTTTACTACAACCCTTATTACAACGGCTGGAACCGCAGCAATACCGCAAGTCCAAGCGGTGTAAGCATCCATCACCCGGCAGGGGATATCAAAAAAATCAGCACCTATTCCAGTCCTGCACAGTCGAGCACTGCCTGGAACGGACTTCCCACGCATTGGAGGCTGTCGTGGTCGAACACCACCAACGGAAGAGGAATCATGGAAGGGGGCTCTTCCGGTTCCCCGATGTTTGACAACAACGGCAGGATCGTGGGTGACCTCACCGGGGGTTACACGTACAACTCCTGCAATACCCCCTCCCCTGCCTTTTATGGAAAAGTATGGTATTCATGGGATCAAAACGGATCAACTTCTGCAACGCGGCTGAAAGACTGGCTTGACCCGGGAAATACCGGTGTTATTTACCTGAACGGATATGACCCCAACCAGGTGGCCCCGCCGGGATGTACCACGCCCGTTACACCTCTTAACGGCGCCACTTCCGTTCCGGTAAGCACAAGTCTGATATGGAACACTGTGTCAACAGCTACAGGGTACAAGATATATTTCGGGACCAACAATCCCCCCACCAACATTGAGAACGGGACAAACCTGGGCAGTTCCACCACTTACACTCCCAATCCGTCATTGAATTACAACACCACCTATTACTGGAAGATAGTTCCTTTCAACCTGTCAGGCGATGCTACAGGCTGTGCTACCTGGACATTCACCACACTGCAGGGCCTTCCGGGCTGTTCTTCTCCGGTATCGCCCACACAGGCACAAAGCGGGGTAAGTATTTATGCATCATTGAACTGGAATGCCGTTACCGGCGCAACCGGTTACAAATTATACTTCGGCACCAACAATCCGCCTACCAACCTCATCAATGGTACGGATTTAGGCAATACTACGCTGTATGTACCGGCATCGCCCATGAATTACAGCCAGGTTTACTATTGGAGAATAGCCCCATACAATGCCAATGGCACCAACAATTCATGCAGCGTCTGGAATTTCACCACGGAAAACAATCCCACAGTAACCACTTTCCCCTGGATGGAACCGTTTGTTAACTGGCCTCCTGCAGGCTGGAATCCGGGAACCGGGCCTTATTACTGGATTCAATATGGCAATTTCTGTGCAGAATGCCCTGTAAAGGACATGACCCTGAATACTAACGCTATTATGGAAAGTCCTCCTTTGAATATAACCGGACTTTCCAGCCCACGGCTTACTTTCGAGTGGTCGCACCTGTATAATCCCAGCTATCCTGCCGACATCCTTGAAGTTCTTGTTTCCACGAATGGCGGGGGGAGCTGGGCTTCACTGTGGATCAGGGCAGGAGCCCAGCTGAACTCCAATGACGGCGCCACTGCCACTGCACCCGGTTCATTTGTGGAAGAGCAAATCGATCTTTCGCCTTACAACACCAAAGGAACGATTCTGCTGAGGTTTAAAGGGTATTCCGGCCTTGGCGGCGATATTTTTGTCAATTATGTGCTCGTAGCCGAGGGACCGCAGGTTCCTGCATGCACCACACCCTTGTATCCGGCAGATGGAGCCGTTAACATACCCGTTAATGCAACCATGGCATGGAACCACGTTTCAGGAGCGCTGGGATACAAGATATTCATGGGAACCGACAACCCTCCCACCAATATGGAAAATGGCACAGACCTGGGATTTATCAATTTTTTCGATCCTGCCGGCGATCTGAACAACAACCAGACCTATTACTGGAAAATCATCCCATACAATAACGGAGGCGATGCCACGGGTTGCGGGATATGGAGTTACACCACCGAATCCGGTGGTATCATCCTCAGTCTGAAAGCATTTCTCGAAGGGCCTTATACCGGACCTGTCATGGCCGCCGATCTCAATATCGGGGGTGTTCTTCCCTTGTCACAGCCCTACAATACAGTTCCCTGGAATTATTCCGGGTCAGAAGCAGTGGCTTCCATCCCCAACAATGACGTGGTTGACTGGGTGCTGGTGGAAATACGGGATGCCACCGATGCCGCTTCGGCAACAGGTCAGACCAAAGTGGCAGAAAAGGCAGCATTTATCCTTCGGGATGGCTCTGTTACAGAAACCGACGGGCAGTCGCATCTGCAGTTTAACGGGTTGACTCTTCAACACTCTCTTTATGCCGTGGTAAGGCACAGAAATCATATCGACATCATGTCGGCAGCGCCTTTGACGGCAAGCGGCGGAGTGTACAGTTATGATTTCACCCTCAGTGCAGAGCGTGTTTTCGGCGGCGTTAACGGCCACAAGGAAGTAGGCCCGGGCGTTTGGGGTATGACAGGCGCCGACGGTGATGCCAACAGCCAGGTGAACAACGGCGATAAAAATGATATATGGGCAATGGAAGCCGGCAGCGGCGGATATTACGTGGGAGATTTCAACCTGGATGTTCAGGTGAACAATGGCGACAAAAACGACCTCTGGATACCGAATACAGGGATGGGAGGGCAGGTTCCCGAACTCGTTCCGGATGAAACCGGGACTATGCACGAACAGCCTGAAAATCGCTAAAACCGGATTCTCAAATCAGTATTTCAGGTTACCGAATCAGGGTACTTACGGATGTATCTGAGCACTGCAGAGCAGGTTGGTATGACACTCAGATTATTGTCCCTGGCCCAGGCAAGACCATGGGAGATGAGGTGAGTAGCCAGCCCTCTGCCTCTCAGCTCTTCCGGTACAAAAGTGGAAAAAAAATCGATGTTTTCCTTGTGTTTTGAATAGAGCAAATGACACTCCCTGCCCTCCACCCGGAAGTAAAATTTTCCTTCTGTATGCAGCACTTCCGGCTTTTCCATTATTTAACGGGTGCAGTGTATCCGAAAAGGTTTTTAAGCTCGGCAGCGGTGTATTCCTCGATGGTCATTTTATTCATATATACCGTTTCCAGAGGGCGGTCGTTGGTGTCTACATCCACTTTGGAAATATTAAATACTGCATCCATCCCATGGAACACAAAGCCGAACACGGTGTAATTCATATCCAGAAATGAAGTGCCGGCAGTATCAACCACTATATAATATTGTGAGCCGTTCGATTCTTTATCCGGATTGATGTTATCACTCATCCTGGCCATGCCGACCGCACCGTAAACATGGTGTAGCGAACTCACAAATTCAGCCGGCACGGTATAGCCCGGACCGCCATATCCCGTACCTTCGGGATCGCCGCCCTGCACTACAAAATTGTCAACTACCCGGTGGTAAATCAGGCTGTCGTAAAATTCCTGTCCGGCCAGCTCCAGGAAGTTATCCCTGTGTTGCGGCGTTTCATTGTAAAGCCATATCCTGAAATTACCGAAGGAGGTTTCCACCTTAATGGTTTTATACTTCACCGGAGGCGTGACCTGTTCGTTGGGTTCTTCATCCTTTTTACATGCGGAAACCACTATCCCCAGAATCAGGGCGCTGACAAAGAGAAGTTTAATTTTCATTGCATTGAAATTTAAGCCGTTTCATGGCAAAAATACCAAAATCCTTTTATCCGTAGTTTTTGGGATTCAAAATTCCCGAAACAAACGACCACCAGTTTTTTGGCTCATTTCTTAACATCCATAACATAAGACGGAAAAAGAATCCCGGATTGGCCCTGATGAACCTGAAAATTCCACCCGACTCCACCGGATATCTTGCATCCATCCTGTTTCTTATCATGTATAATTCTTTATCAGTAAGATGCTTTGTCTTTACATTGGCGGCATAATGGTTGTATTTTGAATAGTCATCCGGATTGGTGACAAAACCGTCGCGCAGCAGGTCTTCCCTGATCTCCGTTTTCAGGTGAGGGGTAAGGATATTGAACAACTGCAGGTCAACCTTCAGTTTTTTGGCATATCTGTAATTATGCATGAGGGTCTCCCTGTTGTCGTCGGGATACCCGAATATAAATCCGCCAACGACAATGATCCCGTATTTGTGCAGTTCTTCCATCACCTCAAAAGTATCGGAGCTTTTAAGCTGATCACTCTTTTTCATGGATTTCAACACCTCATCGGAAGCATTTTCTATGCCTAAAAAAACAATTTTCGTTCCGGACTCCGCCATGAGCTTTGCCAGGCCGGGGGTCTGTTTGATTCCGCGGACGCTGGCCTGAACGGCAAAGTACATGTTGAGTTTAGCCTCTATAATACTTTCACAGAGTTCAATATATCTTTTCCCATCAAGAGTAATGTTATCATCGGTGATAAAGATGAACCGGACGCCGTGATTTCTTGCATCCTGAAGGTCTTCAAGAATGCGCCCGATGCTGTATTTCCTGAACGATTTTCCATACATGTGCCTGATGCTGCAGAAATTGCAGTTGTAAACACAGCCGCGTGAGGTTTCAATCACATCGCCCGGTACACCCATTACATGAAATCCTTTTTTATAAATCCGGGCGCTTCTGTCGGGAATTTTTATGGCCGAAACATCGGCAAGAGGTGGCCGGGGGTTGTGAACGGGTTTTCCATCCTTCAGATATGACAGCCCTGGAACAGAGCTCATAACCTGCCCGTTTGACAAGGCTTTGACCAGCTCCCTGAAAGGAATCTCCCCTTCCCCAACGATCAGAAAATCGAGATACTCCATATCCCGGCTCAGTAAGATGTTCTCACTGTCACCAGACACGTGATACCCTCCCATCACTGTTTTGATGTCAGGATCGAATTCACGCACTGTTTTGGCCAGCGCCAGGGCCGTATTGTATTGGAACGACATGGCCGTAAGCCCCACCAACTGGGGCTTATAATCGTGCAGCACCTTCAGCAGCGCTTTATGCGGATTTTTGTCTTTGACAACCAGATCGGCAATCTTAACTTCACAAAGGCGACGGTCGACATTGGCAGCAATGGAAGCCAGGTTCAGGCTCGGAATCTTGGTCATCCTGTTGAAACCCATCACGGTTTTGGGATTGCCTACAAGAAGTATTCGCATCATAAATTTTTGCAAATTTCAGTTTGTTTCATTTAGGTTTTATTGCCCTGGGATTCAAATTCGAGCCACACCCTTTTTCATCGCTGCCCTGATCCCATTGACATTATAGGTGACAATTCTCATAATTAATCATAATATTCCGGCACTAAATTACTAAAAATATGTTTTCCGATGTAAACAATACTGAAACGACAGGTCTGTATCATTAATTGAATCGGCGCCCGTACAAATTCAGTTGAAATATTCTTAATTTCGCCCTTTTTATGAAACTGCATCAGGCAGGATGAAGAAACAATTTCAAAAAGTCATTGAACGGGTCATTCTCTGGCAAAGCCGGAAGGGAGGACAAAGGCAGTTTGTGCTGCTGCTCAGTTTTGTTGTTGGCCTGCTGAGCGGCACAGCGGCCGTCATCCTGAAGAATACGGTGTACTACACCCATTATTTCATCACCAACGGGTTTCACTTTGAAAGGGAGAACTACCTTTACCTTGCTTTCCCACTGACCGGCATACTGATCACGGTTGTTTTTGTGAAGTTTATTATTAAAGATAACATTGGCCATGGTGTGAGCAGGATATTGTTTGCCATATCAAAAAAGAACGGAAGGCTTAAGAGACACAACACCTATTCTTCGATGATCGCCAGCACCATCACCATTTCTTTCGGGGGTTCCGTGGGACTTGAGGCCCCGATAGTGCTCACGGGTTCATCCATCGGATCCAATCTGGGAAGGCTGTTCGGGCTCAACTATAAAACCATTGTCATTATGATCGGGTGTGGAGCAGCAGGCGCCATTGCAGGGATATTCAAAGCCCCGATCGCAGCCCTTGTGTTTGCCATTGAGGTACTCATGCTTGATCTCACTATGACAACACTCATCCCTTTGCTGATTTCAGCAGCAACCGGTTCGATGGTGGCTTTTTTCTTTATGGGAAAAAGCGTTCTTTTCTTCACAGAATACACCGATCCCTTTTACCTGCGGCACATTCCTGCATTCATCGCATTAGGTCTTTTCACAGGGATTACATCCCTCTATTTTACCCGCACAACCCAACGCCTCGAAAGCTTAATGGCAAAAATCAGGGGGACTTTCACCAAAGCCATTGCCGGTGGAATCATTCTGGGGATCATCATTTTTGTATTCCCTTCACTTTACGGCGAGGGTTATGAGGTGCTCGATGCCATCATGAACGGACGTCAAAGCGATCTCATCAACGAAGGGTTGTTTTTACCCCTGAAAAATCAGGCATGGTTTCTTTTTGCTGTGATTTTATCGATCATGCTGATGAAGGTGGCGGCCATGGCCATAACCACCGGCAGCGGAGGTATCGGGGGAATATTTGCTCCCTCACTTTTTGTCGGAGGTCTCTCGGGCTTATTTGCCGCAAAAATGATCAACCTTCTCCCTTTTATCCAGGTTTCTGAGATCAACTTTATCCTCGTCGGAATGGCAGGGATTATGTCGGGGGTAATGCATGCGCCATTAACAGCCATCTTTCTCATTGCCGAAATCACAGGTGGTTATGAGCTTTTCACCCCATTGATCATCACCGCCACCATTTCTTATCTCACCATAAAGTATTTCGAACCTCACTCCATTTATGCCAAACGGCTGGCTCTCCGGGGAGAACTCATCACACACCATAAAGACAAGGCCGTCCTTTCGATGATGTCGGTTAAAGATCTGATTGAAACCAATTTCAGTACGGTTCATAAAGATGCCACCCTGGGCGACTTTGTCAAAGTGGTGACCAGGTCGCAACGCAATGTATTTCCTGTGATTGATGACGAAATGAACTTTTACGGGGTTGTTTTTATCAACAACATCCGCGATATCATTTTCGACCGTGAAATATATGATACCACATATATCCGCGACCTGATGTACATGCCGTCTCCACTGGTTGATCCTGACGAAACGATGGAGGATGTTGCAAAAAAGTTCAGCGAATCGGAAAATTTCAACCTTCCGGTGATCAAAAACGGCAGGTACCTGGGCTTTGTTTCGAGGGCGCAGGTTTTCTCCACTTACCGAAAAATGCTGGAAGACTTCTCTGAAGAGTAATATGAAAAAAAAGGTCATTCATATTGCAGTTTTCACCGTCATCGGAATGGTTTACCTGATCACTGCCATGAACAGCCACGGATATTATCATGCCGATGAACATTACCAGATCATTGAGTTTGCCGGTTTAAAAACGGGGACCCACACCCCTGCTGAACTGGCCTGGGAATTCAGGCTGCAACTCAGGCCTGCCATACAACCGGCAATATGTTACCTTGCGCTTTCCCTGGCCGAAAGATTACATATTTCAGATCCTTATGCACAGGCCTCCCTCCTCAGGGTCTTCACAGCCCTTCTTGCTCTGACTGCATTGTCTTTTTTCGTGAAACAGGTTACCAGGCATTATAACATTCAGGCCAAAACGGCATTTCTGACAACAAGTTTTTTATTGTGGTTCATCCCGTTCATCAATGTGCGGTTTTCATCAGAAACCTGGTCAGGATTGTTTTTTGTGCTTTCTGTGGCTTTTCTGCTGAAATATCTTGAAAACAGGAAACCCGTTTGTATTCTCTTCACCGGGACTATGCTGGGACTGAGCTTTCTGTTCCGGTATCAGGCGGCCATACAGATCGTGTTTCTGATTTTATGGCTGGCCATCATAAAAAGGGAGAAACTGCACCGGATGACTTTGTTGTTACTTCCGGCGGCTGTGGTGTTTCTTTGCGGGATTGCAGTGGATACCTGGTTTTATGGAAATTTCACTCTTACCTCATGGAATTACTTCAGGGTCAATATTTTGGAGAATGCCACTGCGGGATTCGGAACATCGCCCTGGTATCAGTATATCACAGACATCCTCAAATTTCCCGGTTATCCTTTCGGGGTGATCATACTTGTTTCATTGTGCACCCTGTTGATCAGGCAGCCAATGAATCTTTTTTTGTGGATCAGCCTGCCTTTCATCGTGATCCATTCGATGATCGGGCATAAAGAGGCAAGGTTTCTTTTTCCGCTTGTAAATTTTGTTCCGGTGATTGTTTTCACTGCATGGCAGGAAACAGCCGGATGGTTTAAAGTTGCCGCAGAAAAACGGACACGGTTTTTCCTGTATGCGGTTTTAATCATTGCAGCCATGCTGAACATGACGGGGATCATTGCCATGATGTCGAAGACAGCGGGCACAGGACGTATGGCCATCACCAAATACATCCATGACCATTATGAGCAGAATGACAAAATGCTGGTCTTCACATCGTACAGCAATCCGTACAATCCCTGGCACAGCCTCCCGGTGAAATACTATCAGGACAAAAACACTGAAGAAATCAGGATACGGACGCTGTGTGATCTGGACACGATGTTATTGTCACAAGAGAAAATTACACTCCTTTGCGCACGATATCCTGACCTTAGAAATGCCGGCTGCCTGGGTGTTGCCGTTAATAAAGGTTTTGTTCTGAAAAAAAGAAGCATTCCTTCATGGATTGAAAAAATAAACCGGTATTACGGGGCTTTAAACCCCGACGAAATCATTTTTTTGTATGAGTCAGAACGGTAATTGCTATTTTTAAACTCATGTTTATCGACAATGAAACTGACCCGCGCGGGAAATTTATTTCATACTACAGGCGCTGACCGGCACTTTATGCTGCTGACGGCTGCGGTTATGGGGTTTCTTTTGCTTCCTTTCCTGGTAAAGCACGGCATGTTCATGGACGGGCTGATGTATGCCGTGATCTCCATGAACCTGGCGCATGGTGAAGGCACATTCTGGTTTCCCTCCTTCACCGAAACCATCTATCCGGCCTTTCACGATCATCCTCCCCTGGCGTTCGGGATACAATCGCTGTTTTTCAGACTTTTGGGCGATGGATTTCTCACCGAAAGGATTTACTCCCTTCTCACTGCTGTTTTCACAGCCTTTTTCATAGCAAAAATATGGCATTGGGCATTTCAAGGTCAAAAAAACACGGCCTGGATCCCGGTTCTTTTGTGGATCACGGTGCCTGTGGTTTACTGGTCGTATGCAAACAATATGCTGGAAAACACCCTGGGCCTGTTTGCCATTGTATCTGTATGGCTCATTCTGACCGGCGCCGTTTCCAGGTCCGGGAGGTTCATCTTAAGATCCTTTTTTGCCGGGTTATTCATCCTTGCCGGTATGCTTTCCAAAGGCCTTCCCGCATTGTTCCCGCTTGCAGTGCCTGTGATCGGTTATTTTCTGTTCCCGTCATTTTCCATGAAGAAATCGCTGCAAAGTATGGTCATGGTGGTTGCAGGCATTCTTCTCCCGGCTTTATTGATCGTCATCCTCTGGCCCGAATCAGTACGGAGCATTTCCACATACCTTGACACACAGCTTTTGGCCAGCCTGAAGGGGGACAGGATCGTTGTCAACCGCTTTCACATTGTAGAAAGTTTATTTTGGCAACTGCTGCCGGTCATTGCCTTTTCAGCCCTGTTACTGCTTCTTTCTTCAGCCGGAAAGCGCCGGGAGGTAAAGGATCCGGACATGCTGCGCCTCAGCCTTTTCTTTCTGGCCATCGGACTTGCAGCTTCACTGCCGGTTATGATCAGCCCGAAACAACTGACTTTTTACCTGGTGCCTTCCATGCCATATTTTGCCATGGCCGCCGGATTTCTTTTGCAGAAATTAATTTCGGGATGTATTGAAAAAGTTACCTTTCGTTATCAAAAATCAATCCGGACAATTTCCCTGCTTGCCTTTGCAGCCATGCTGATCATCACCTTTTCACATTTTGGGGGTTATTCGAGAGACAGGGAAAAACTGGCAGACATTGCAAAAATAAGTTCAACAGAGGGAATGGAGGATATCATTTCCATCGATCCGTTATTATACCGCGACTGGAGCCTGATGGCCTATTTCAAAAGATACCATGGTATCAGCCTCGACCGTTCCGGCAAATTCAGGAAGTTTCATCTGACTCTCCGGGATACAGTTGATGCGGAACTGCCGGATTATTCGGAAGTTTGCCCTGATCTCAGGAATTACAAACTATTCCGAAAAAAAATCAACTGAAAGCAGGCATTTTCGATCTGTCAGAATACCCCCCCTTTAAACCCGGGTGGTGACGGTCATTCATCCGGCTGACCGAAATATTTATCCTTCAGTGCATAAAGTCTTACCTTGGCCAGGTACAACACATGGTACATAGCCGGAACAATAAGCAGGGTGAGGAATGTGGAAAAAGAAAGTCCAAAGATGACAGTCCATGACATTGGCCCCCAGTATTTCACATTGTCCCCTCCGAAATAGATGTTGGGTTTTAGATCCGTAAGCATACCTCCAATATCAATATTTAATCCGGAAGCGAGCGGAAGCAGCCCAAGGATGGTTGTAATGGCGGTCAGCAATACCGGCCTGAGCCTTGTTTTACCGCCTTCGATTATGCAATCTGTCGAATCTTTAACCGAAAGAAAGCCATCTTCCGGGATACCGATCTCTTTCTTTTTTCTTTTTTTCAGCAGGTTGATATAATCGATCAGGACTATCCCGTTGTTTACCACCACCCCGGCTAATGAAACAATCCCAATCCCTGTCATGATCACAATAAAATCCATTTTAAAAGTTCCCAAACCGCCAAAAACCCCGATGGTGCTCAGTAAAATGGTGAAGATAATAATGGCCGGCTTTACAATGGAATTGAACTGACTGACAAGGATAATAATGATAATCGCCACGGCGATAAGCATGGCACGTGACAGGAATTCCATGGATTCAGCCTGTTCCTGCTGCTCACCTGTGAATTCATAATTATACCCCTCGGGCATTTGAAAATCCTGTAATATTTCCCTGATCTGATTGTTGATTTCCGTAGCATTATATCCTTCCAGAACATTACTATATAGGGTGACCACGCGGCTGAGGTCTTTCCTGAGCACCGAGCCGTAAGTGGTACCATATTCAATATCGGCAACAGCAGATATAGGCACCTGTATGATCCTTCCGCTGGTTTGACTCCTGAAAGTGATTTTCTGATTCATAATGGCAGCGACGTTATACCTGTATTCTTCTTTCAGCCTGAGCTGTATCGGGTATTCATCTTCGCCCACTTTAAAATCGGACACCTCTTTCCCAAAAATAGCCGTCCTGATGGTCATGGCAATAGAATAAGTAGAGAGCCCGAACCTGCGGGCCTTTTCCCTGTCGATATGCACAATGATCTCCGGTTTTCCCACATCCAGGTCAATTTTGAGCCCTTCCATCCCCCGGATGCCCGAATTCTCAATATAATCCTGCATATCGTCAGTGATGGTAAGAAGCTTATCGAAATCCTTGCCGCTGACTTCAATGTTGACCGGTTTGCCGGTGGGAGGACCCTCGCTTTGTTTTTCAACCGACATCAAAACACCGGGATACCGGTTTATCAGTGAGTCGGCGATCTGCTTCATCAGGTGGCCTGTATTGATCCCATCCCTGAACTCATAGTCAACAAAATGAATGGTGACCAAGCCCCTGTTCGGGCCTCCGGATTTGCCGCTGAAACCTTCATTTTCGCTTATGGCGCCGGCACCCACAATGGTCTGTACCGACTTAACAATATGAGCAGAGGGTTCCAGAATTTCATATATTCTTTCCTCAATATCTTTTACCAGGAGGTCTGTTTTATCAATATCAGTTCCTATTGGAAGTTCAGCAAGAACATTGATGTACTGAGGATCTGTTGAAGGAAACAGCTCCACTTCAGGCTGTCGCGAAAAATAAAACATTACTGTTATGATAAGAAGAACAAAAGTGCCGCCAATGAAGTAATTGGGGTTTCTTTTTCTTAAAACGAAGGTCAGGGTATTGAGGTATGTGTTTTCGAGCCATGGAAGAAAACGGTTCTGAAACCATGCTGCAAAACGTTGCAAAAAAAGCAGGTTGCAGATGCCGATAATGGCAAAGATCATCAAAAGGGTTGCCAGAGCATTTACACCTGCTGCATAAAAAATTAATGCAGTGGTAATAAAAATAACGGCAATGGCAACGGAACGTTTCAGTTTGGGTTTTGGGTTCTGATCGCCGTACTTGATAAAGGTGGAAGAGACCACCGGAATAATAACCAATGCCACAAACAGGGATGAGGTTAACACAATGATAAGGGTCATGGGCAGGAACCACATGAACTCTCCCATGAGGCTGTCCCAGAAAAGCAATGGAAAAAATGCAGCCAAAGTGGTTGCCGTGGAGGTGATGATGGGCCATGCGATTTCCCCAACAGCGTTCTTAGCCGCCTCGAACTTACTGTAACCCCTGTCGACAAAGCGGTAAATGTTCTCGACAACTACAATGGCGTTGTCAACGAGCATTCCCAGCGCAAGAATAAGGGAATACAGAACGATCATATTCACTCTTGATCCCATCAGCCCAAGCACCATAAAGGAAAGGAACATTGAGGTGGGGATGGCGAGGCCGACAAAAAGCGCATTTCTTATGCCAAGAAAAAAATAGAGTATGAGCAGCACAAAAATCACCCCCATGAATATACTGTTTTCAAGTTCTTTGAGCTGTTTCCGTATTATATCCGATTGATCGTTGGTAATGGTTATTTTCAGATTCTCCGGTATGGCGCGGGTTGCCTTTGCCTCATCCAGGACATTGAAAATTTTATCGGTGGCATTGAGCAGATTCTCCCCGCCCTTTTTCACAACCTGCAGGGTAACTACCGGTTGCCTGTTTAAACGGGCATAGCTTGACGGATCTTCAAAGCCATAAATCACATCTGCAACATCTTTCAGATACACAATGTCCTGATCCTCATTTTTAACAATAATACCGGCTATTTCCCTCACATTTTTGAATTCACCGATGACCCTGAGCGACCTGCGTGTCTCGCCTAACCTTATCTCTCCTCCCGACATGGAAATATTTTCACCGGCAATGGCATTCTCAATATCATCGAAATTCAGCTCATAGGTTTCCATTTTATGGAGGTCGACATTCACCTGCACTTCCCTTTCATTCAAACCAGAGATGTCCACTTTTGAAATCTCGTAGATGCTCTCTATTTCGTCCTCAAGGTATTCGGCGTATGCCTTCAGCTCATTGATACTGTATTCCCCTGAAAGGTTGATGAATATGATGGGAAACTCGGAAAAGTCAATGTCAGTGATCAACGGATCTTCGAGAAGATCGTTCGGGAGTTCTCTTTTGGCTTTGTCGGTGGCGTCTCTCACCTCCTGAAGCGCCTGGTTGATATCGACATCGGTGTTGAATTCCACAAAAATCACAGAAGCATCTTGAAGTGAATTGGAAGTAATCTTTTTAATCCCGCGGATCGACTCCAACTCCTTTTCGATGGGCCTGGTAATCAGGTTTTCAATATCAATGGGCGGATTCCCGTAATACAGGGTCTGCACCATGACGGTAGGAATGTAAATATCGGGGAAAAGCTCTTTGGGCAACGACCTGTAGCTGTAAATTCCAAAACCCACCAGCACCACCAACAGCAAAAAAATGGTGTTTTTGTTGTTCAGTGACAAAGTGGTCAGGCCAAATTCCCTCTTGATGTTTTCGTCTTTGCGGTTTTCCATTACAAATCAATATTTAAGCGCCAGTCATCACTGATTTTTAATTGCCACCGGTGCCCCGTCCGAAACCTGGTTGTATCCGCTAACAATCACCTGATCGCCGCTGTCCAGACCTTCCACCACCATGGTTTCCTCACCATAAGACTTCCCTGTCCTGATGTATTTTTTTTGGGCCCGGAAGTTATCACTTTGCCGTGCTGCCACATAAACATAAGATCCTTTAAGGTCCTGCTTGATGACCAAAGAGGGTACCACCAGCGCCGAGTCGGATGAAAAATCATTGATCTTGACCACGGACAATGAATTGGGTTTGATCATACCGTTCTGGTTTCTGATTTTCAACTGAAGGGTAAAAGTACGGTTGGCTTCCTTGATTACATTGCCTACCCTGAACACCGGCACTTCCATTGAAAATCCGGGGAGTGAAGGGAACTCCAGCAATACAGCATCACCCTTGCTGACATTGGCGAGGTAAGCCTCCGACACATCTGCATTGACATACAGATCGGTAAGACTTACAATCTGCATGACCTGCATTCCGGGCAGGGCCAGTTCTCCCTCTTTCATGAATATCTCATCCACGATCCCGTCAATGGGTGATTTAATGGCCGCCATATCGGACTGGGCATACAATGTATTCAGCCTGCTTTCAAGAGCTTCCATGTTGTTTTTGGCAGTGAGGTATTCAATTTCAGAGCCTATCTTTTTGTCCCACAGGTATTTTTGCCTTTCATAAACTGTTTTGGCTAAAACAAGGGAAGTCTTCACTTCCTCAATTGAGCTTTCAACAATGGCCGCATTCAGTTTAATGAGCTGATCACCCTGGTTTACCATTTGCCCTTCAGTGACATATATCCTGTCGATCTGGCCGCCGGTTTCAGGGCTGATAAAAGCCATGTTAACCGCTTCCACCGATCCGTTTGCTTCAATATAGTGATTGAATTCCCTGAGCTCAAGCGCTGCTACATAAACCGGAACGGCAAATCCGGCGCCGGCAGAATCAACGGCAAGCTTTTCCTCCAACCCGGCAATTTTTGCATTCAGGTCAATGACTTCCTTTTTATATTTCGCAATCTGATCCTTTATTTCATCCTGCGATTCAGGGCTGCTGCCACAAGCCCCAAAAACCAATATGGTTGCTAATAACAATAATTTTCTCATTCGCTGACTTATTTACGATAAAATGATGGTTATTCAATGATTTCAAAAAGTTCAACCGCATAAATAAGGGTTGAGCCTCCGGGAATGATATTGGCAAAATTCTGATTTCCATATCCTAATTCCGGAGGTATATAAAGTTCAAAAATCGACCCTTCTTTCATGAGTACGATGCCCTGTGCAAGTCCGGGGATCACAGATCCAAGTCTGATCCCCGCAGGGCCCCGGTCGTACGACATGTCAAAAGTGACCCTGTCGGTGAACATGGCACGATAGTGAATTCTGACGCTGTCATCAGCCGATGGCCTGCGCCCGGCGCCTTCTTTCAGAATTTTATATTGTAAGCCTCCGGGAAGTTCGACCACCCCCGGTGCATTTCTGTTTGCGTTTAGGAAGGCGGCCCCATCGGAGATGTTCTTTTCCACCTCTTTCAACGTTTTTTCCTCTTCACGCGATTTGAGAAAAACATTAAAATCATTTATGATTAACTCACGGATTGAATCGCTGAAAAGGCTTTTGCCTTTCAGGGCATCCTGAAATCCTTTGTAAACCATCAGCGGATTGATCTCAATATCCTGCTCTTTAACACCCTGCCCGTAATCCAGTCCAATGATATAACTCACAGAATCTGTCTTGTTTATGACTTTTGCCTTTTCTATCGACTTTTCCGTGTCGGAGGTACAGGAAACGGCCAATGACAAAAGGATGACTGATAAGGTGATCATTTTCATTGCATATTGATATTTGATGTGTTAATCGGTGACTTTGCTTAGTATCTTGTCGAGATCGGCCTTTTTGTTCAGCAGGTCCAGCGCAGCCAGCAGATATTCCATCTCGGACTGCATATACTGGTTGTGGGTTTGCGACATGTCGAGGCTGGATGCCAGGCCTTCCCTGTATTTGATTTCTGTTTTTCCATGAATCCTTTTGGCCAGTTCCATATTGCTTTTCTTGTTGATGGCCACCTTCCATGCATTTGAAAACTCAGTCCGGGCAGTCCTTTCCGCAAGGGTTAATGATTCCTGTACCTGTTTATCCATGGTTTGCACCTTCTCCAGGGTAAGCCGGGCCTGCTGGATATTATGCTTTCTGCTGCCGCCGCTCAGAATAGGTATATCAAGCTGAACTCCCAGCACCTGGTTGGGATACCAATCCCCATCCTTGTCTAAAAAGTTGAATTTGTCCCTCATCCCGGTTTCCTCAAAAGCATAAAAAGCAGACAGGGAGGGAAGATACTCCGACCGGTACCTTTTCATGTTGAGGAATGCCAGTTCCTGCTGGTTTTTCACTATACGGTATTCGATGTTGTTATGGATGTCGAACGGATTGTCTGAAAGATAGTCGGGCCCGATGGAACCGACAAGGCTGTCGAGGTTTTCAGTCGCTTCAATCACCGTTGAAGCAGGCAATCCCAAAATGAGTTTCAGATAATTAAAGGACAACTCAAGCCGGCTGATTGTATTGGCGAGCTGGGTTTCTGCATCTCTGACCAGAAGCTCAAGCTGATCGACCTCTGTATCTTCAATAAATCCCTGCCCCAGGTATTCCTTTGACTCATTAAACATGGTTCGCAGGCTCACCAGTATGGAATCAATGGTCTTTTGGTTTTCAATTAATACCAGGATAGGGAAATAAGCTTTTGCCACCTGTGTTCTTATATCGGTTTCACTTTTTACCAGGTTGCTTTGGGACAACCCAACATAAGCCTTTGCGGACTGAAGCCCGACGATATATGGTCCGCTGAAAATCAACTGCGAAGCGCTGATGCCGGCCGTCATATTATGCTGCACCCCGAATTGGGTTTCAAAAAACTGTGCTCCAACAGGCAAAGGCACTTCCGGAGTCAAACCGTAATAACCCTCATTTACCCCCGCAATGGCCGGAGTGAGAAAATCGGGAATAAGCTGGGTGGGAATGTTTAAAAAGTTATTGTAAGCGACTGAGGCATTCACCTGTGGAAGACCAATTGCCGTGGTTTCAGAAACCTTCCTCCTGGAGATTTCAACATCGATCCTGGCATTTTTGATATCATAATTATGGTTCAGGGCATAAGCCTGGGCATCTGACAATGAAAGCTTCAAAACCTCCTGTGCTGATGCTGTGTTACCGGCCCACTGAACCCCAATTGCCGTAAATAAACAAATTGCTAAAGTCCTGATCATTTTCCCTTATTTTACCGTTAACTTTTCCTTATTCTGCTCAAAATACTTTATGCCCCTGCTGTTGGCTATTCCCCGTATATGGCTGTCGAACATGACAGAAAAAATATCCTCAAAAGAGTATTCTTCCTTTTCGCCGGATGCAAAATGCAAATCTTCAATTTTTTGAAAATATAAATATGCAATAATGTCTTTGTTGAGATCAAGACGGTAATAACCCTCTTTTATTCCCCTTTCAAGATTTTGTATGATATAATCAATGATGACTTTTTTCTTTTTGACAAGATAATCCTGATAAATCCCCGGATAATATTGCCTGAGTTCGATAGATATCACAGGATTGATGATCTGATGCCGGGCAGTCGCTATCAGGCTCATTTTCATCAGGTTGTCAATGGCATTCAGTTTGAGATCAAGAAGTGCATGTATCCTTGTCCTGATCTGTCCGTCAACATAAGCGAAAACCTTTTTCAGGAGATCCTCTTTGTTTTTTACATGCCGGTAAAGTGTCTTTTTGGATATGCCCAGATTCCTGCTTACCATATCCATGGAGGTCTTTTTCACACCATGCTTCACAAACAACTCAAAGGATTCTTCGGTGATATACTTTAATTTGTCTTCTTCCCTCATTATATTTGTTAATTTGGGGCTGCAAAGGTATAACTTGCCCTGACGGAAACAAAACAATTATTTTTTGTTTCCGTTAATTTATTGTTAATTCATTCCATATCGAAAGGATACCTGACCCCGGTAAGATGCAACCCTTTGGCAGGCAAGCAGAACACCCTGCCGGAATTGGCCATATTACGCATTTCATACGGCAATGCTTCCGGGGAAATTTTCCGGCTGCCTGCCCATAGCATTGCAAATGCAAGTTTTCTGACGGATACGGCAGAGGCATATTGGCCGGTGAAACGGAGGATCAGGCTGTGTTGATCCTGTGAAAACAGGATTTCCGGAGCTGCTGCATTGACGTGCGACCCGCCTGCTGGGAATGCCATCTCCTTACTTTGGATAAAAGCGGCCGCCAGCTGCATCATCTTCAGGTCAGGCACACCATAAGGCCAAAATATGCTTAATAAATCCAGAAAGGGATCTTTTAGAAAATGGATACGGCACTCCCAGGTTTCGGAGATTTTACTTTCACGGGCATGGGCATTGCAAGGAATGTTTTTTGTTATGCTGTTCACTGCAATGTCACCCGGAAGGTAACCGTTAAGCCTTTGGATGAAGAGGTCCGGGGGGAGGCAGGAAATTCCCGCATGGAAGAAAAACTGCCGGGCATGTATCCCCTTTTCCGTTTGGGTGCAACCGGTGGTTCTGACCGGACAGCGCAAAATCACTGAAAGGGCCTTGTCTGTCATTCCCTTCACGGTGGGAGTTTTCCGGCTGTTGTTCCAACCCGCATACTCAGTACCCTCAAAAGAAATGTCGAAAAAATATCTCGTTACAGGCATATCCGGGGTTTCATAGTTACAATTCAACTCACTTTTCATTTACAAACGCACAATCGTTTATCATCCTTGTGCTGCATAAAAATTTTCTTCCGCATGAGAAAATCATGGCGGCTAAAATAAACAAATCTGCCCTGCCTGCATCAGCCGTTGGACTATACAATCCTTACATCTATTAACATACTGATGTTAGCTATATCCTGAAAATGTTCGCGAAGGGGGCCTGCTTTGGGATATCTTTGTAAAAAAAGGAAACGCTTGTGGCAAAGGGAAAAAGTGTCGGTAATATGCTGAGATTTGCAGGGTATATTGTCGCAGTCATAATCACTGCCGTTGTTTTTTATCTGGCTGTGAATTTTCTGAGGAGCCTCCATAAGCCGCAGATCGAAGCGATTGATGCTGTGCCGCCGAATGCCATTGTATTTATCGAATTCAGCAATCCCGGCGGGACATGGGAGAAGCTTTCGGAGCGAAGCGCCCTCTGGGGTGAACTCTGCAGGATAAAGGAAGTCTGCGGGCTCAACAGCATCGTTGCCACCCTCGATTCACTGATGTCAGAAAATACCACCGGTGAATTGCTGAAAAACCAAAAACTTACTGCTGCCATTTCACGGGAAAACGGAGTGCATGAAGTACTGTTTATCATGGAGTTGTCGCAAAACACAGATGTTTCGGGGATCGACCGGTTTGTGAAACAGGTGAATGGTGAAAGGAGCATCATTCTGAACCGTGAATACAAAAAGGCCATGATCCGCTATGTCAATATCCCGGCATTTGACCAACCATTTCAATATACAACGGTAAATAATCTTCTTATTGCCGGTTTTAACGAAAACAGCATTCAAAGCTGTATCGACAGGCTTGAAAAGGGAAATCCTGTGGTTCAGCGCCCTGAATTTTTGAAAGTGCGCGCCACTGCAGGAAAAAATGTGGACGCGAACATATATTTTCATTTCGGTGCAGCACATCCCTCCATGGCGGGGATACTTTCCCCGTTTTGTCTTGATATAACCGGAAATGCAGGGAACTTCGCCTCCTGGTCGGAACTCGACCTGATCATTAAAAATGATGAAATTCTCCTGAATGGCTACACAGCGACAAGTGACACAACCACAAATTATCTGGACGTTTTCAGGCATGAACCCCATCAGGGAGAGGTAACTTCCATACTGCCTTACAACACAACATTCCTTACCGTTTTATCGACAGGCGAAATTGAAAGATACCTTGACGAATACAGGCAATACCTGAATGTTGCAGGCGGACTTGCCGAATACAACAGAAGCATCACTGAATACCCGTCAATTCACGGAGCAGACCTGGAGAACAGGATCATCCCCCTGATCGGGGACGAAGTGGCTCTGGCCATCACCTCTGCCAGTGGCAATGAAACCCGCGAAAACCTTGCAGGGATCATCCGCCTGAAAGATGCTGAAAAGGCATTCATAACACTGGGAGATCTTTCCCTTAAAGATATCCCCCTGGAAAGCCCTGACCTGAAAGATTATGATTACAACATAAAGAAACTGCCCGAAGGCAATCTGATGGAATGCCTCTTCGGTCCGGTATTTCATGGGATTACAGAAAACTATTACATCATTCTGAAGGATTATCTTGTACTGGCAAACAACCCTGAGTATCTTGTACACCAGATTAACTCGTTCTATGGGCAGAAAACATTGGATGACAATTATAATTTTGAGACATTCTCGGATAACATCAGCGACAGGACGAACCTGCAGCTGTATTGCAACATCAGAAAATCCATCCCTGCGATCACCTCCTGTTTTCAGCCTTCAGTGGCAGATATCCTCCGGACAAACCAGTCCACACTGGTGAATTTTGAGGGCATTGCATTGCAGTTCAGTTACATAAACAATATGTTTTTCACCAATGTGTACATAAAATACAACCCTGAATACCGTGAGGTAAACCCATCGAACTGGGAGGCCGTAACTGACGCACCTGTTTCAGGAAAGCCTTTCCTGATCCGCGACCATATCACAGGCAGGCTTAAGGTGATCGTTTTTGATGAAATGAACACCATGTACCTCATCGATCATGAAGGCCGCATTAAATGGAAAATCCCCCTTATGCAACAGCCTGTCGGGGATGTTTTCATGGTGGATGCATTCAAAAACAGAAAAATACAATACATCTTTAATACTGCCGATTATTTGTACCTCATTGATCTCAACGGAAATTATGTAGGCAACTTTCCTGTGAAACTGGCTTCAAAAGCCACCAACGGGATATCAGTGACCGATTACGATAAACTGAAAGATTACCGGATTCTGGTGGCAGGTGAGGATAACAGGATTTACAATTACGACATGGACGGAAAGCAGGTGGAGGGCTGGAGCAAACCCATTGTGAGCCATAAGGTGGTTATGCCTGTTGAGTACCTGACTGATAAAGGTAAAGATTATATTATTGTCACCGATGAGACCGGCAGCGTTTATTTCTATAACCGCAGGGGAGAAACAAGGTTTTCACCTGAGAAAGCGCTAGTTAAGGCGAGCAACTCAGTCTTCTACATCAATAAAACCAACTCCAAAGGTTTTCTGATCACCACCGACAGGCAGGGAAGACTATGCTACCTGACTTCAGGGGGTTCGGTATCTGATACCCAATTCGATGTGTTTTCTGCGGAGCATTGCTTTTTCTATTCCGATTTTGATAACAATCAAGCCTTTGACTTTATTTTTACCGATAACCAAAGGATAGCCGTTTTCGACAGGCAAAAAAACCTGCTTCTGGATTATTATTCTCCGGAAAAACTGATTGAATTTGCCGGGTTGTTTGAAATCCCCGGCAGAGGTAAAATCATCGGGGTCATATCGGAAGAAAGCGGAAAGGTGCTTCTTTTTGACAAATCGGGAATGTTTGAACCGCTTTCCTATATATCAGGTAAAACGCCTTTTGTTACGGGTAGCCTCAACAACGATGACCACATCAACCTGATCATCTGCGAAGGAAATAAGGTTTATAACTACCTTCTGAACTGAAATCAGAATTTACCGAACTTCAATGCCAGGTTCAGACTGAAGTCATTAAAATCCTGCTCTTTAAGTCTTTTCAGATTCATTCCGGAGATGTAACGGTAGCTCACACCCAGGTCAAGCCGGAAAAACCTCGTCATATTTAATTCAAGACCCAAGCCGGGTTCAATAAAAAAGAAGGCTGAACTTTCCGTGTATTGCCAGTTTGTCCAGTCATCCTCAATGTATTCGGGTTCATCGCTGATTTTATAAGCCAGACTTGCGCCCCCGGTGCCAATAAGCACCGGCACCGTGAAATGAATGGCATTTTTCGGGAAAGCAATATATTCTAACAATAACCCGCCATAACCCATATCGATCCGGTAATCCCTGACCGAGTCAACTCCTCCCACATTCTCAGTGTACGGGAAAGTGTTGTTGGTCACCAGGCCATATCCTCCGCCACCCAAAACGAACCTGTGCCCTATGATCCAACCGCCCTTACCACCCATCAGCAGACTGTTTTTGATATTCACATTCGAAAATTTCAGCTCCGGCGCTCCGTATCCGCCCGATGAATTGACATTGCCGAAAATGGTATGAAATTCAGTGCTGTCCTGCCCCCTTACCCCAACGGTAATGAAGCAAACAATAACAGCCATAAACAAAACTTTATCCATCCGATTCTTCATTTCCTTCCTTTTATGCAAATTTATAATTTCCTGCTTGTTTCTCCATCATTTATCCGACAGAATGGCATTTTGATCAACCGGAATGAATCTTCTGCCCGCCGGAATGCACTGTCATCTTTCCAGCCAGTTAAGGAAATCGTTGACCTTAACCCTGCTCACGAGAACATCTTCTTCCACCGGAGGTTTCAGATCAATCCTTAAGCGGCTGTTGAAATACTTATCAATACCCTCAATGGCCCTGATGCTGGCAATGTATTTCCTGTTTAAGCGGAAAAACGTCGCCGGATTCATGAAACTTTCTATTTGCTCGAGGGAATAGTTCATAATGTACTTCTTCTTTTCGGTGGTCATCAAAAAAGTGACTTTATCCTCAGAGAAGAAATAGGCAATGTTTTCGGCATCAATATGTCTGATCTTGTCGCCCAGCCTCACCACTAGGCGGCTTTTATAGGCCGGACGGTATAATCCGATAATCTCCTGTAACTGTACTTCCGACAGGTATTGCACCGCTTTTTCACGGCTGCTTATGATCCTGTCGAATTTGGCCAGAGCCGCCCTGAGCTCCTCCTCATCCACGGGTTTAAGCAAATAGTCGATGCTGTTGACCTTAAACGCTTTGAGGGCATACTCATCGTAAGCAGTGGTAAAAATGACGGGGGGCTTTACTTCTGTCTGGCTGAAAATCTCAAAGCTCAATCCATCGGAAAGCTGTATATCCATAAAAACCAGATCGGCTTCGTTTCCTGAAGCAAACCATTCCACACTGTCTTCCACCGAATCAAGGGTGGCCACCACTTCAACCGGCCTCCCGCCGGCCCTGAGCAGCCTGATAAGTTCTTTCTGGGCAAAAGGCTCATCTTCAATGATCAATACTTTCATTATTGTCAGTTTTATTTGTTTTCAAGCAATGGGATAGTTACGGCAAAGAAATTCTCATCATTGAGGATGTCGATCTTCCTGCCGGTAAGGTATTCATATCTTTTTTTAATGTTGTTCAATCCGATTTTTGATGACCCTTCGGTGCTCGATTTGAGCTGGAGGTTGTTCCTGACCGTTATCTCATTGTTACCGCTCTTAATACTGATGGTCAACGGTTTGTTTTTTGAAATCACATTGTGTTTGATTGCATTTTCGAGCAGCAATTGCAACACTACGGGAGCTACCATCATTTCCTCATCACCGGGGGCAATGTCGGTTTCCACCACAAGATTCTTATCAAAACGGGTTTTCAGCAGAAATATATAGGATTCCAGAAAAGGCAGTTCATCTTTCAGTTTTACAAGGTCTTTATCTTTAAAATCCAACACATAGCGATACACCCTCGAAAGCTGCCTCACAAATTTTGCCGCCTTGTCCTGATCGATATAGATGAGAGAAGACAGCACGTTGAGGCTGTTGAAGAGAAAATGCGGGTTTACCTGTGCTTTAAGCGATTCAAACTGGGATATGATGTTTTCCTCCTGCAATCCAAACAACTGTTTTGCATTGTTTATGGTAACCCTCATTTCTCTTTCATCCCAGGGTTTTGTGATGTACCTGTACACCCCTCCCCTGTTGATGGCGCCGATCACGGCGTCGATATCGCTGAATCCTGTGATGATCATCCGTATGGTTTCGGGGAATTCTTCCCTGACCTTTTCAAGAAATTCCACCCCGGTCATTTCAGGCATCCTCTGGTCGCTGATCACCAGCTGGATGGGGTTGCTGCGCATCACATCAAGGCCCTCCCTGCCGCTGTCTGCGGTAAAAATATGGTAATCCCTGCGGAAAGTGGCATTGAACGAAATAAGGTTATTCACCTCGTCATCCACGTACAATATATTAAAATCCCTTTCTTCCATAATCAATCCTTGTTTGTTATGTTCGCAGGCAATGCAATGATAAACTCGCTGCCCTTCCCGGGAATGCTTTTCACTTCGATTGTTCCGTTGTGCTTTTTAATGATTCCGTATGAAATGGACAGGCCAAGTCCGGTGCCTTTGCCCACGTCCTTGGTGGTGTAAAAGGGCTCAAAAATCCTTTTCAGCACGGCTTCGGTCATCCCCGCTCCGGTATCTTTCACCGAGATCACCACCCGGCCGCCTTCCTGTCTTGTATTGATGGTAATGGTTCCCTTTCCGCGGATGGCTTCGGCCGCATTGTTCAGGATATTCAGAAAAACCTGGTTCAATTGACCAGGGTAACACATCACCGGGGGGATACTGCCAAAATCCCTGACCACTTCAATATCATTTTTCAGCTTATGCGTCAGGATGAGCAGTGTGGCATTCAAACCTTCGTTGATATCGGCCTTTTTGAGTTCTTCCTCATCCAGCCGTGAAAAATTTCTGAGCCCTCTCACGATTTCCGCCGTTCTGTCTGCCCCTTCTCCAATACCGCTCAGCAGCTGATAGATCTCATCCGTCAGCAAATGGTAGTCCACGCTTTTTTTAAGATGGGCAACGTCCTTGAAAATATCCTGAAGCTTATTCTTTTCAACGGCTTCCTCATAGGCACGTAGGATATTGATGATGTCGCCGATATCCCTTTTCAGGGGTTTTACGTTACCGCTCACAAAGTTGATGGGATTGTTGATTTCATGGGCCACCCCTGCGGTAAGCTGGCCCAGGGAGGCCATTTTTTCTGCATTGACTAACTGTGTCTGTGTCCTCCTGAGGTCATCCAGCGCCTTATTGAGTTCTTCATTGGTTTCCTTCAACTCGGAAGTTCTCCGTTCCACCTGGTTTTCAAGATTTACCTTGATGGCCCTGAGCCTCCGTGTCCTGATGTGAAGAATCAGCAAAACAATCAGGATCACTGCCAGGGCTACCCCCAGATAAAACCATATCGTTGCCGTAAACGGCGGCCTGACGATAACAGACAATGAAGCCCCCTGTCTGTTCCACACGCCGTTGCTGCCGGAAGCAATCACCCTGAAGGTGTATTCACCAGGGGGCAGATAAAGATATTGAGCTTCACGCCGGTTCTTCACATAATTCCATTCGCGCTCCAATCCCTCCATCATAAAAGCATAATTATTTTTGGAAGGCTCCGTATAATCGAGCGCTGAGAACTTAAACTGAACCACATTCTGCCGGTGGTTCAAAATTATCTGCCCGGTTTCTGTGATATGGCGGTCGAGTGGCGTACTCCCGTCGGATGATATGGGAACCGGTTCGAAAAAAAGACTGAATCCGGTGATGTACACCGGAGGGATGGCTGCATTTCCCCTCACTTCATCAGGATGGAAATACACCAGCCCTTTGTAACTGCCGAAATACAATTTGCCGTCAGCGCCTTTTGCATAGGCCCCAATGTTGTATGAGTCCACCGGAAGGCCGCCGGAAGTGTTGTATTTGACCACGGTGAGCCTGTCGGCCTCCCCGCCGGCCCTTATCCTGGCCAACCCATTGTTGGTACTTATCCAGAAAGACCCGTCCGGATCAGGGAGCAGGGCATACACCACATTGTCGGGAAGGCCTTGTTCAACCATAAACTGCTGGCAATGACCATGGATGGCATCATAACGGAAAAGACCTGCATTGTCAGTTCCGATCCATAAAAAACCATTTTCATCCCCTGTGATGCAATACACAGCATGGCTGCTTCCATCTTCCTCATCCAGCCCGGGGATTCTGACCCTTGCGAAAGCATTGTTTTCCCTGCTGAACCTGTTCAGGCCGTCAGACGTTCCTATCCAAACCGTTCCGTCCTCACTGCAGTAAACCACATTCACAAAGTCAGAACTCAGAGACAGGGGATCGTCAGGGTGATGAAAATAGGTATGAATGATATTCCCCTGATTATCCAGAACATTCAGACCTTCCTCCGTACCCACCCAGATTTTCCCCTGACCATCGCGTGAAAGGCAAAGTATGCTGTTTGATGATAAAGAGCCTGGATTGCCAGGATCATGCGCTATTTTGCGGAATCTGAACCTGCCTGCCTGCCTGTCGGAAAAGGATAACATGCTCAGCCCGTTATCCGCCGTGCCTATCCACATGTTTCCGGCGGAATCCTCCAGCAATGCATACACCCTGCTAGAGCTTAACCCGCCGGGGCTGCCGGGGCGGTACGGGATATGCTGAAAACTGCCGCTTTTCATATTCCTGATGCTCAACCCGTTGTCGGTTCCCACCCAAAGCTCCTCCTTCCCTGCATGAATGGCGTAAACCTCATTGCTGACCAGCGAACGTTCAGGGTCGGAACCCCTGGAGAAATGTCCGAAACTTACTGTGAGTATTCCAAGTTTGTTAACCCCGCCCCCATAAGTCCCAATCCAGAGCAAACCCGAAGGATCATAATAAAGAGAATAAATATAATCATTGTTCAACGGATAAGCATGGCTGTCAAGCGAAGTGATGATCTCGCTTTTGCCGCTGACAGGATCAGCCCTGATCACCCCTCCTCCGAAAGATCCGACCCATATATTCCCCAGGTGATCCTCTGTAATCGCCTGTATTTCACTTTTCCTCATGTCTCCCTCCAAACCCGGGCCGTAGTAATACCGGGCAAAAGTCCTTCCATCATCCGACAGTACATTCAAACCTTCATTTGTGCCCGCCAGGAGGTTCCCTTTTGAAGTCCTGAAAATACAATGCACCATATTGTTGCTCAATGTGTTGTCCTTTAGAGGGTCGGAAACATAACGCACCGCCTTTCCATCCGTAAGGTTCAGACGAAACAGGCCCCTTTCGGTACCCAGCCAGACCGTTCTGCCTTCGGCAAGTATTGACTCAACATAAAGGCTTCCGGCAATTTCATCACCGGTTTTGATGCGAACCTCCGAAAAAATCTCCTTTACCGGATCAAAAAAACATAAACCTGCACCGGTTCCTATCAGCAGGGAATCCTGTCCGTAATTCACTATGGATAAAACCGTATTGTCAGAGATGGAGCTCTGATCCCCCTCGCTGTGACGGAAAACGGTGAAGGTGTCAGCAGACCGGCAGTATTTGTTCAGTCCGTTTTTGTCGGTTCCCACCCAAAGGTTTCCCCCGGAATCTTCGGCAACGGACCTGATATAGTTGCCCGAAATGCTGCCAGCCACAGAGTCGGAATGATAATAACAGGTAAATTCATACCCATCGAACCTGTTCAACCCATTTTGTGTACCAAACCACACAAAACCCCTGCTGTCCTTGAAAATACATGTTACCACGCTTTCGGAGAGTCCCTGTTTTGTCGTCAGGTAATCCATTTTAAAATCCCCTGACCGGGCCGGTTGTATAATGTTAGTCAGCGCAGTAAAAATCAATAAAATATTTCCGGTCATTCTCATCATAGTGTTCAAATTTCAAATCCCAGATGGAGTAATTCCTGAGATATTTCGAGTTTATGGCCTTTCAGCCTGCTCATATTTATTTCAAATTTAAGAGTGCCGTTGTCCATGATCAGAAAACTTATGGTTGCTCCCTTTCGGGCCATGCCGCTCCTTTCAGCCACCACCAATGTGGGCCTGCCATCCAGTTTTTCAGCCACAGCGCTGATATCGCGGCTTTTGGAAGAAGCGATATATAAAATATGCAGTTTATCCAGCCCTTCCAGGTCGGCAATTTGTATCACTTTGATATCCTGATCATTCCCCCCTTTCTTCAAAGCGGCCATGGTTTCCAGTTCTTCGAAAACAGGAGAATTTCCATACACTCCAATCATAAAATCCCCCTTTTTTTTACTCTCCGGCCAGGAGACGTATTTGGTGAATTTGTAAATAAAAAGCGATTGTGCCCGGTAGTCGATTTCCTGCGAAAACAAATTGTTGGTCATAAGGAAAAGCAGTATCAGCGCGGGGAAAACAGGCCCCCTGTATCCTGATATTCTGAATATGGATACCTGGCAGGCCATGCTGATCAGTTTTCTGAGGGTTTATCCTTTTTCCCGAAAGGAATGCGGTACGAAAGCCTGAGGTATAATTCGCGTGACGACCCCGGCAATGGTGGGGCCATTCCGAAGTAAGGCTGCAGGTAATCGGTCCCTTTGTTGAAGATGTCATAAACCCCAGCCCCCGCTTCCAGTCCTTTGGTGAAAATATTGTCATAGCGGAAAAAGACATTTGTGAGGAAGGAAAACCTCTTTTTGATGAGCCTGCCATCCACATCATATAATCCCGGCCCGTACAGATCAATGTCATATCCCCAACGGGGGCCGAAAAAAGTGGAGCTGAGGTTGACTGTAAAATCGTCCTTTATATAATAGCACCAGTTCAGGTTCAGTTTGTGTTTCGGAAAGGCAAGAAGGTAAGAGTCGTCCACCGTTTCCCTCAACTGGGCGTCACGGTTGAAGGTGCTCACCGTGTAGGCCGATATCCTGGGTTTAAACTCTGCCGTATAGAAGGAATAATTCAGGTTGAGATAACCCCAGTCGTCTTTAAAGAGGAAGTCAATCTCAAGCCCGTTGGTTCCCGATTTCTTGAAATTCTGATACGCAAGAATCCCGGCCGTGAAATCATACAGCTCCCTGATGGTCTCGTCCTGATAATAAGTGTAAACGATGGGATTGCGTGTGGTAATATCAAAAACATTGGCAGTGAGGAAGGTCTTACTTCCGAACTGATAACCGAATTCTGCCTCAAAGACCAGTGTTTTCTCAGGCTTCAAACCTCTTCCGACCTGTGTTATACCGCTCGAATCGGGCAGGATGGAATAATTACCATCGAAGGAATAAAATATATTCCCAAGGGTGGGCGACCTGTACGCATCGCTGATGAGGAATTTCAAATGTGCTTTTTTGAATTTCCGGGTGATCCCCAGGCGGGGAGAAAAAGCAGGTTTATAAAGGGAACTGAACTCATACCTGGCCCCGGCAACGAGGTTGAAAGGGTCGAGCCGGAAGATGGCTTGGCCATAGAAAGCCGTGTTCGAGTACGACTGCGGCGCTTTATTCCGGTAAAAACTTTCCAGTGTGTCAGGATTCAATGCATGGTCACCATAAGTATCCAATCCGGCAATCACATTGATCCTGTGGTTTACATCGTAATTGAAGTTAAGTCCTGTCCTCAGCCTGGCCATAGCAATGGCAATGGAATCGGCATATCCGGGGTTGCTCTCCAACGCTCTTGAATACGGTGTGTTTTCTTCAAGGGGGGTCTGGATGCTCATGTTCACTTTTGGGGTGATGGTCAGGTTATGACCGGCCCGTAGTTTATACTTCATTTCAAAGAAGTTGGAAGCCGTGCCGAATTTCATGGGCCGGTTGCCTTTGGAATCCAGGGAGGTGACGTCGGTAACGGTATAAAAATTGCTGAGATTGGAAACACTCAGGCCTTTCCAGGTGAAGTCAAGGTTCAAGATGGTGTTGAACAGATCCGACTGCCCCCCTAAACCGGCATATTTTCCCACCCCCAGGGTATCGAAACAAACCGCACTGTCGGCTTCACAACTATAAAAGCCATAATGGAGGCGGTTGCTCCTTTGTGCATTGCCGGTGATGAGGAAGCCGCTCAGGCCGGCATTCTTCCAGCGCCTGGCGCCGTATACCTGAAAACTGCCCCTGTCCACTCCAGGACCCATACGCCCAAAGGTAGATTGGAACGACAATTCCGCATTTTGTTCCGCTTTACGGGTCACTATGTTGATGACTCCGAATTCGGCAAAGCCACCGTAAATGGCTGACCCGGGCCCCCGCAGTATCTCGATCCTTTTGATCATATCAACGGGATAATGGTTGCCAAAATACAAATGAGCCGTATACAGATCGTTCATCTCTTTGCCATCGATCATAAGCAGCACTTTCCCTTCGTTGGCCCAGTTACCTCTCATCCCCAATCCAACATTGCCATTCCGGTCCTGTGCAAAATGAAAACCGGGGATCAGCCGCAGCACATCGATCAGATCACGGGCGCCCAGGTTCCTTATCTCCTCCTCGGTGATCAGGGTCACTATATTCGGACTGTAACGTGAGGGCAATGACTTTTGTGTTGAAGTGGATATCAGGCTGTTGATGAATTTTTCGAGTTCGCTCGGTACGCCGGAAGCCTTCACGGATTCAAGCTCCTCAAGCGACATGTCGTAAAAATCGGAAAGTGAAATGGTGTCATAAACTTCAGGCCAGTCCTTCTTTTTTCCTGTTCTGAAAAGATATCTGAACCCATCCTGTCCCTTTGCAGTATCCAGTTTTATTACCTGTGAAAGTGCAACCGGAGGGAGAATAAACAGCATGATGAGAAAAACAGCCAATAAACGCGATATTTTCCGGTATATGTCCATAAGCAGCAAAAATAATCATTAAATAAGCCAAAAAAGAAGCCCCGTGGACTTCTTTTTACCTGCACACGGGAAAACGGCAGGCAGGATTAAGGATAAACCGTGCTTGCATAACTTACTGAATAAGCTGCAAAGAAGCCGCATCCCCCGTTTGAAATATTGGTGGTTATATTGGCAGGCGGCCCGCTGAACAGGGGATTCCTGTATTCAAATGTCTGATCCTGAAGCTCAAAAATGAACCTGTAATACTCTTTTGTGATGCTCGACATCTTCAGCGTAATGGTGTCGCCCGGCAACACCTCCTCATCCGGCCCGTTATCCGGAAAAAGATAATACACAGCCACTCCGTTCGTATAATTCCCGTTAACCCACATTGCAGGGTGAGGGGTGTAAGTTGTTGATACTAAGAAGTATTGTGTTTCGGGAATTCGGCAGGGGGGACAACGGAT
>JAFGME010000192.1 GCA_016927695.1 Bacteroidales bacterium | reverse complement strand
TTTGACCAGAGCAAAGCGAATCTGAAAATTAAATCCAAAGGAGCCAATGCCCCGTATTTCGACCTCATCAGGGCCTCCGTAAACCTGGTAGTGGCCAGCATCCTCATATCTTTGGCCACTTCCATGAAACTTCCTCTGTCCACCACTTATGTCACTTTTATGGTGGCGATGGGCACGTCCATGTCGGACAGGGCATGGGGGCGCGAAAGCGCAGTGTACAGAATCACAGGCGTTTTTTCGGTTATCGGCGGCTGGTTTTTCACCGCTTTTTTTGCCTTCTCCGTGGCATTTCTGATGGCGTTGTTTATTTCTTACGGAAGTTTTGTGGCTATTTTCATCCTCATCGGCGTTGCCATTTTTATTGTGTTCAGAACCCATATCTATCATAAAAGAAAATACAGGGAATCAGAAACTGCCGAATCTGTAAAACCTGAAGCGCTGACCGGAAGCAAAATTACCCAGCGTTGCTCCATACATGTAAGGGATGTGCTTGAAAAAACATCCGAAGCCCTTGACAATACCCTCCTGGGGCTTGAAAAGGAAGACTTCAGGCTCCTGAAACGCACCTGCCGGCAGGTAAATGAAATCAACGAAAAAACTAAAAAACTCAAGGACAATATCAGTGAAACCGTAAAATTCATGGAAGAGGATTCCATTGAAACCGGACACTATTATGTTCAGGTAGTGGATTATCTCAGGGAGATTGCCCACAGCATCAATTTCATCATAACCCCCAGCCTGAAACATGTGGATAACAATCATAAAGCCTTTCTGCCGCTTCAGTTTGAAGAATTAAAACAAATCAACGATCAGGTAAGGAATTTGCTTGCGGAAATCTCTGCCATCATCAGCAAACAGGAATACCAATCGGTTCCCAATGCCATTGAAAACCAACAAATGATCCTCAAATCCATCGGTCTGATCAGGAAGAAACACGTGAAACGAATCAAAACAGATGAGGTAGGTACAAAGAACAGTATTCTTTACCTTGATTTACTGGCGGAAATCAAGAATCTGACACTGTATTCCATCAACCTGTTGAAATCCCATCGTGATTTTGTACTCTTCGTCAACGGAAATTATGAAAAAGTTTTGGGTAAGAAACCGGATTAACCCACCCTCAAGCTTAACAATTACTTAACATTGGATTAATACTCACTTAACACGCAGAGCATAATTTTGCATCATTAAAATTTATGCAATGAAAAATATTCTGATTGTAATATTGAGTTTCATCCTGACAGTCACCGTTTTTGCAGAAAATGACGGAGCGAAAAACCCGGAGCAGACACCGGCTGAAACCGTTTCTATCACCGGACAGGTAACTGATTTCATTTCGGGCGAGGCCCTCACCGGAGTGGAAGTGACCATCGAAGGTACAGACATTAAAACCTACACCGATTTCGACGGCAATTTTAAAGTGGATAACCTCAAAGCAGGCAAATACAATATTATTGCCTCTTACATCTCGTATAAGAAAAGTCTTGTCGAGAATTATGATGTGAAAGAAAAGGCCTGTGATGTTGATATAAAACTTCAGGCCGATTGATATTAACCCAGTTTTTTTTAAAAACAGGTCATTACGGCCTGTTTTTTTTTGCTGTGCATCCACGCCTCATCATTCCACAGGCAAAAAACATCCGTTTATTTTGTGCCGGTAAACCGGGATAAGGATTTTTATATATAATTTTGCCGCCTGAATTGAACAATAACAAATAACTCAGAACAATATGGCGACAACTTCCGATTTCAGAAACGGGCTTTGCCTTGAAATGAACAACGACCTTTTTTCCATTGTAGAATTTCAGCATGTAAAGCCGGGCAAAGGGGGAGCATTTGTAAGAACCAAGCTGAAAAATCTCAAAACAGGAAAGGTGATCCCTCACACATTCAATGCCGGCGTCAAAGTGGACATTGCAAGGGTGGAAAGGCGACCCTATCAGTACCTTTATAAAGACGATACCGGTTACATTTTCATGCATTCAAACACTTTTGAACAGGTCAGCATCCCTGAAGAGGTAATAGATGCTCCGGCCTATCTGAAAGAAGGACAGGAGGTTGAGATCGTATTCCATGCAGATACAGAAACACCGCTGTCATGCGAATTGCCCGCATACGTGGAATTGCTCATTACCTACGCAGAACCGGGAGAAAAAGGCAACACAGCCACCAATGCCATGAAAGAAGCCACACTCGAAACAGGCGCCGGCATAAAAGTGCCGTTGTTTGTTAACGAAGGGGAAAAAATACGGGTGGATACCCGGTCAGGAAGTTACTCCGAAAGGGTTAAATAAGGGAGAACCGAACACTTATGAAATTCAACAACCCGCTCAGGCTGGCCGATGCAGCCGCCATTCTTGAATGTGAATACATTGGCGATCCTGAGATGCCGATACTCGGTCTGAACGAGATACATCTGGTGGAAGAAGGAGACATCACATTTGTTGACCATCCCAAATATTATGACAGGGCGCTTAAAAGCAAAGCCACTTTCATCCTGATCAACCAGAAGGTTGATTGCCCTGAAGGGAAAGGGCTTATCATCTCCGATGATCCTTTCACTGATTTTAACAGACTCATCCGCCATCACCGGAGGTTTGTCCCGTCCACGTCAGCTATTAGTGAAACGGCTGTCATCGGCGAAGGAACGGTTATCCAGCCCGGCGTTTTCATCGGCCATCATGTAAGCATTGGAAAAAACTGCCTCATTCATGCCAATGCCGTTATTTATGACCATACCGAAATTGGGGACAATGTGATCATACACGGCAACACGGTCATAGGCTCTGATGCTTTTTATCATCAGCGGAGAACCGACAAGGTGATTAAATTTGAATCCTGTGGAAGGGTGATCATTGAAAACGATGTTGAAATCGGCGCCTGCTGCACCATTGATAAAGGAGTGACCGGCGACACAGTGATAGGCAGTTACTCCCGTTTCGACAATAACATTCATATCGGGCACGATGTAAGGATTGGAAAAAGGTGCCTGTTTGCAGCCTCAGTCGTTGTGGGAGGCATTTCGGTTATTGAGGATGACGTGATTTGCTGGGGGCAGGTTGCCATTAACAAAACCCTTACCATTGGGAAAGGAGCTGTGATTCTTGCCACTTCTGCCGTTGGCAGGGATGTGGAGGCCGGAAAGGTTTATTTTGGAGTTCCGGCCATTGAAGCCAAAAAGAAATGGCGTGAATTGTCATACATCAGCAAACTCCCCGAAATGTTTGAAATGCTATCCAAATTTCAAAAATCAAAATAATCCGGCGCCCCTGAACCGGTTAAAAACCGTTTCCATCACATCAAATGCCTGAAAGGGAGCAAAAGTTTCTCAAACAGCTTCTGCAACCACGGCCTTTGCAACCATTTCTCATAATCAAATAATTCACTGTAGAGGAGTGTTTCGCTGAAATGCCTGTTTAACTGGGCGATCACACTTTCATCCTGTCCTATGATGACGATCTCATGCTGGTAACGGAAACTTCTGTAATCAAAGTTGGGAGAACCTATGGCAAATATCTCATTGTCCACCTGAAGGAGCTTGGAATGCAGATTGTGGGGGAGATAGTAATATATCCCGACTCCTGCCCTGTGAAGGATTCCAAGGTACCTGTTTCTCAAAATATCAATGAGCCCCACATCTGAATTCATGGGAATTAGCACTTTCAGGCTGATGCCTGATTTAGCGGCATCCATCATGGTTTTTCTCAGGACGAACCCGGGCAGGAAATAGGGTGTTTCAATAATCACCTCTTTTGAGGCTGAACGGATGAGTGAAACAAAACTCTTCCTGATGCGCTGCTTTGTGAGCGAGGGCACATCGCGGATGATCTGTATGCCTCCGTGGGTGATTTTCCTGACCTGTGAAATCTGCTCAAACACATACTTGTTGTAAAGCCTGAAATCCTGAAGAAAGATTTTTTTCAGGGGAATGGCCAGGTCCGATTTTATCCTCAGCATCGACTCACGCCAGTTGAGGGAATAATCGGTGATGTTCGCCGAGCCAATATATGAAATATGACTGTCGATAATGAGAAGCTTGCGGTGATTCCGTCTGTGGTTCTTTGTGAAAAAATCCCAGAAAAGCCTGATCTTTTTGAAATACCTGACCTCCCCCCCAAGTGCGTTAAGCCCGGAAAAAAAGTTAGCAGGCAGGGATGTTCCCCATGAATCCAAAAGCAATTTAACTTCAACGCCCCGCCCGGCAGCCCGTGTGATTGCATCCCTGAATTTAATTCCGATCGAATCGTTATTAAACCTGTATGTCTGAAGGTATATTTGTTGCTGCGCATTGCTTATGTCATCCAGCATGACATTGAAATAATGCAGCGGATCGTCGTAAAAAATATACTCAGGTGTCAACGCATGTGCCATATCCGTTACCCGGTTTTCTGTGAGGCTAAAATTACAAAGAATCACAAAATGATTAAAGCAAAAATAAAAAATGATTCTCGGGAACCTCTTACGCAGTTGTCATCTGCCGCAAATACCGGTGAAAGGGCAATAACTGCAAACTTTGGCATCGTCAGTACGGACAAAAGGGACTTCACTGAACATCTCAGTAATTACCCCGCTGATCATATCTTCAAAAATACCGGCTGTGTCTTTTCCGGGAGCGCTCCTGCCGGGAAGATGAAGGGTCATTAATCCTGCCTTTAGGTTACGCAGGCTGATGATACCGGCCTCTTCGGGCCAGACATTCCCCCTGCTGAAGAGATAAAAATAAAATAAAAGCTGAAAAGCCTTGTCAAACCCCGGTTTTCGAAGGTCATCCCACTCCTTTATGCCCAGATGCCTCTGCTCCACAAATCCTGTTTTATAATCAATCACTCTTAACCTTCCGCCTATTTCATCCACACGGTCGCATATCCCTTTGAGTTTCACCGGTGTCAGAGCTGTTGTAATCAACAACTCATTTTCCATTTTATACTCCAGAAATCTGACGGTAACCGAAGCTCCGTTTTTAATATGCTCCGATTCCAGTTGGAGAAAATTTGAGATCATCCTTTCGGCCACCCTGAAGATCAGAAAATTTTTCCCGTATTCCATGCTCCCGCTTTGATACAGTAGTGCAAACGCATTTTCAAGACAGGGCCTGACGACCTTTTTCATCTCAGAAAGGCTTTCCAGGCTCAGCGATTTGCCCAGATACGGAGTGTAGAGTTGCTGAAGCACGGAATGGACCACAGAGCCCAGGGTTGGCGCATCAACACTCTCGGCGGGTTCCTGTTCCTCATCTATGCCATACAAATACCTCAGGCAGAAGTGCACCGGACAACTGATGTATGCCGAAAGCGAAGTGGCTGAAAGGCCTTTTGTTGCCAACTCATTGAGTTTCTCCCTGATAATCGGGCTTTTGGGAATAGTGAAAGATTCAGGACCAGGGCCTGTTTCGGGCAGCAATGCAAGAACATCCTCACTCATCCTGATCCCTGCATTCCTGGAAGGCATTTCAAAAAGCATCTGCGAAATGAACCTGCTTGGGTCGCCCCCTCCCAGAAGACCGGGTTCAGTGTTGTAAAGCAGGCAAACGTTCTCCGCCCTTTGCAGCAACCTGTAAAAATGGTATGCATATATGGCATCCTTCTCAAGGTGTGTGTGCAATCCAAAATCCTTCCTGATGTCAAAAGGAATGAATGAATGTGGCATTTTCCCCGCAGGAAGGAGGTCATCGTTGACCGAAAGCATGATGATGTTCCTGAAGTCAAGGGTCTGCGTTTCAAGCATGCCCATCACCTGGAGGCCCTTCAGCGGTTCACCATAAAAGGGGACATTCGATGAAGATGCCAGTTGCATGAGCAATCTCCTGAAAGTGGATAATGAATCAAGCGAGTCAAATAATCCAGGGGTGTTTTCTATCCTGTTCAGGATAAGATGAAAATGATAAAGGTATTCCATTTTTAAATTAACGGCAGACACTTTTCCGTTGTCATCGGCATTTGGCTGTCCCGAATCTTCACAGCCTGCCCTGATCATTGAAAAAATCTCCCTGACCCTTCTTAACGCAAAAGCCGGTTTTCCCTCCCAGCCGGCCATTAACAGTGTAAAAGCCGATGAGACCTTAGGGGGCAAATCACCTATTGTTTTCAGGATTTCTGAAAATTCAAAGTAAATGATGCCCGATTCCCTGATTTTTTGGATCATCCCTGCTGCACCCCCGGGAGCATGCCTAAAAAGGTCGCTCACATAAACATTGGAAATCATCCTCAGGATATCCCGGTGATAATACCTTAATCCCCTGCCCGGATATTGAACAGCATACCCGGCCGCATTTTCATGAAGGTCGAAAAGGGTAAGCACAAAATGATATGCAGGCGTGTATTTTAGAGGAAAACCCATGGTTACATTAAAGTTGCCCACACTTTCCGGTATCGAATTCAACACCGGAATCAGCAGTGATTCATCATTGAGCACAAGGGCTGTCTCATCCATACTATAACCCTTCTTCGCCCATTCATCCAGGATGTTGCCTGCAGCTTTTGCCTGGCCTGTCCTTCCGGCAACGCCAATGACCCTGACATCCTTGGGTGAGGCGGACAGATGATTGCTGCGAACTGTGTTTACATCGAAATGTTTACGAAGAAAAAAGCCTGCCTCCTGTACCGGATCATCCAGATAATAACTGTCGGCGTCATAAAGAGTTACTGCTTTCCCGGCCTCCGTCAGAATCCTGATGACCTTCTCCTCAGCCACCGTCAATGCATTGAATCCTGCAAAAACAATGTGTTTCCATCCGGCCCTGCCGGCCAGCTCGTGCGGTTCCGTTTCGGCCAGGATACGGGCGGCAAGTCCGGGATAAAGCGTACGCTTTTCTTTCAGCAGGGTTGTAAACCGTTTATAATATTCCGCCAGGGCATTATAGAATTCGAGATAAGCGGTTTCAAATTTTGAGAGTTCAATTTTCCCGGGGCTCCAAAGGTCAAGAGCTTTCGTTTTATTCAGGTAGCTGAAAAGCTCTTCCGCGTTAACCATCTGATTATCTACCTCATTAAAATCGGCAATGAGGGGTTCAGCCCATCCTGAAAAATCCCTGAAAGGCAAAGCCCGTTTGCCTTCACATGCCTGATGGGTCTCGTAAAGAACTGCGATGAGGCTGAGATGATCGGCATACTCAAAATCGCCCAGGCGGCTGAAAAAATCCTGAATCGAAAAAACCGCCGGTGCGAAAAAGGGCTTTTCCCTGCCGGCCGCAAGATACTTCCGTATAAACAACCCGGCCCTCCTGTTGGGAAAAACAAGGCAATACTCACCCGGGTTTTGTTCTTCGTCCCTGTGAATGCGCTCCGCCACCGCCTCAAGAAATGACCTTATTTTATCCATCGTTCCGTTAAATGTTTTTCACTCCTGATCTGATTTCTTCAAATTTCCGAAGGCTCGCTTCCGTGCCGATATCCATCCAGAAATCCTGATCGTGAAGATATGCTATTATTTCGAAACTTCCGGCCAATTCAAGATATAAATCAATCAGGGAGAACTTTCCCTCCATTTTAACATAACTGAATATCAACGGGTTGATCATCTGTATCCCGCTGAATGCAAGCCTGTGAAGCTCCTGCCCCGGCACTGCAATTCTTTTCTCTGACAAGGAAACATTTTCCCACCCGCAGAGCCTTTTGGCCCCGTTAAACAATAAATACCTGGAAGTTTGCCTGTTACGGACAGCAACAGTCACGAGGGGATGGCAGGCAAAATGGGCCCGGGTGAGCAAAAAGTAATCGATATCCGACAACACATCCACATTCACGGCAAGGAAAGGGCTGCCATCATCAAAAAACCATGATGCTTTGAGCAGGCCGCCTCCCGTATCAAGCAGCCCCCCGCTCTCATCTGAAACCGCGATGTTTATCCCGAAACTCCGGTTGCTTTGAATAAATTCAATGATGCTTTGGGCTAAGTAATGCACATTGATGATGACATCTTTGATCCCAAACCGGATCAGCTTGGCAATATGCCACTCAAGCAGGCTTTTATCGCCGGCGGTGATAAGGGCCTTGGGCAGTTTGTCTGTCAGGGGGCGCATCCGGCTTCCCATCCCTGCGGCAAAGATCATGGCTTTCACCTTATATCAGGATTTATCGGGTTTACAAAGTTGCTTTTTCTTATCCGCCCCTCGTTTGCATTTTCTGCAGATGAAACGCGGTTTTTCAGGCTCCTTTTCCTGAGATTTTTCGCTTTTACAAAATGGTTTTCCCATCGGGATTTAAATTATTGTCAATCTTTATCAAAGCGTTCCGGCATCTTCTTCATCGAAGTAGAGATTAACAAATTTCACCCACTCTTTGTTTTGCAGATCAGCAACAAGAACGCCGTTGGACACGTTTTTTTTGAGAACGATCTGATAATAGGCTTCGGTCTGGCCTTCGCCCAATGTTTTCAGGTTGATCAGTTTCATCCTGCGGGTGTGGGTTTGTAAAATTTTCTTCAGGAGGGCATCCGGCTCCGGGCCGGCAAGATAGGTAACATGCAACAGATGTTCCACCCTGTAAGGATTGGCGAAATTAAAGGTAACCAGGACAATGATCACAATGCTGATGATCAGAGTGCCCGAAAAGGCAATGACATGAAGTCCAACCCCGGCAGCCATACCAATGGCAAGGGCAAAGAAAATAAAAACGATATCCTGCACATCCCTCACCGCCGTTCTGAAACGGATGATCGACATGGCCCCGACCAACCCGAATGCCCTGGCCAGGTTGTTGCCTATCACCAGGATCACCAGGGAGGTGATTAGTGTGAGCATCACCAGTGAATTCACATAGGTAACGGAATAGTTGGGCCCTTTATATATATTCCTGTAAACGAGTGAGATGATGATCCCGCAAACGAGCGCTACCAAAAGGTTAATCAGGAAATCAAACAGGCTGACGGGGAAAAGATCCAGGGTTTCGAACTGTTCAAACATATTGCATCAGGTTAATTGATTACTGAACCATTTTGACCGTACAAGAACAAAGGATTTATTCGGACTGTTGGTTATGTTTTGTTTTGAAACACAAATTGCATACTTGGAAGCCGATTGCTTCAGCAGGCCGAAGGACGACTGTATCGGTTTCATCCACTGGGGAAATGACCTGTTGAACTTCACTTCAAGAATAAAATAGCCGGAAAGTGATCTGCGCACCCCGTTTTCACTGTACAATCTGTCGATGGAAGGAAAAGCAACGCTCCTCAGGTTCCTGTCAATGGTAATCCTGTTTCCGGGATAAAATTTATCCAGGTAAGCTTCCCTCTCATAAATCACATTGACCACAGGCACGAGTCTGTTGTTTAACAAATGATACACAAAACTCCTCACGTCCTCATGCCCTTCATGATAAACAGTTTTATTCAGGTTTTTTAAAATGATCAGTGCCTCGGAATAGGTAAGACAGGTCCTGTCCTTGGCAATCGGGATATTATATTTTCTTTTGATCTCGAAAAAAACCTTTGCGTCATCGCTCAATCCCTCATATCCTCTCAACCTCATCTTTATCCTGTCCCTGATGCCGTCAATTTTCTCAAAATAATAATCGAACCGGGGCGAATCGAAATAAATTGACCTTACAGTGTAATGCCCTTTGCCCCCGGCATCCATGAATTTATCCGGTTCCACGAAAGGTAAAACGGCCTGCCGGAGCTTTTCCATCAGGCTTTCATGAACAATATATTTGTACTCAAACCTCATGTTTTGATACGAAATCCTCTTTTAAGGTACTCAAATAAAGTGATCCTGTCGCATACCACCTTACAGGGAACAAGCATCCCCTGGTGAACACCGTTGATCCTTTCCATGATAAGGGCTTTTGCCAGCACCGACTGCTGATTCGACACCATATTCACACTGCCGGCCATTCCCAGGAACTCTGCAGCAACACTCACCTTGTAACCCGGAATGGAAAACTTAATTTCAGAAAGGTCATCAAGATAGGTGATGTTTCTGACAAGAACAGGGATCACAAGAATGTACCCCGAGGTGTCCGTCACTTTCATGATCATATCTGTTTCATTGTTGAAAGTAACCCTGCCGGCCAGCGGCGAAATGATATGATAATGCTCTCTTTGCTGTTCCAGTTTAATGATCTCCCTTTCATAAGATTCTATTCTTTTCAGGATGAGGCTTATGTCTTCGGCCTTTTTCCCTGTTTTCAGGGCAAGAAATTCATTATAGGCAATCCGGGTGTTGATCTGGGCGAGGTTAAAAGCATTTTCGTAGAATTCAAAATCCGAGGCAGGAATGATGCTGTCGGTGAACAGGATACGGTTCCTTTCCAGGTTCTTCCTCTCCAGGTCAAGCTGTTTTTCTGCAAAGAGGTATTTCTGTTCGGCCTGAAGAATGAGTGATTCCTTCTCCCCCGAAGATTCGGCTGTAAGATTCGCCTTTTCAATATTCCTGAGATTCTCCAGCCGGGTGATCTCATTGTCCATAAAAAATGAGTGAATGTTGGCGATGGTATCGCCGGCCTGCACGAATTCATCGTTTTTCAACCCCGGCCTGATGTGTATTTCGGCAATGTCGCCCCGTTCGAAACGGTACTCTTTCAAATCACTTACGATGTCCGAATGATAGTTTTTCAACTGGGTATAGTATCCCTCATTTTTCCCTTTCATTAAGATCCACTGCCGACCCGGATATATTTGGGCCAAAGCCTCAAAACTGTAGTTTAACTTAATAGGCGAAAATATAACAAGCAATCCCAAAACAAGGATCACCAACAAAATATGCCTCCTGCTCAACCTTGCCAAAATAAAGATATTAACCCAAAAGCTGCAAATATACTAAAACAAGACATTTAATTTATTCCTTCCGTTGCAAGACAGTTGACATTGTCTGCTGAAGTCTTCACAATCAATACGATCAGAAAAAAAACTTCAAAGCAGGCGGGTATGCTCAATTTCCACATGGATATCATTCCTGTTTGCCAGATGCCGGTATAAAGCTTCAGCACAGTAAACAGACCGGTGCTGCCCTCCTGTGCAGCCGAAGTTCACCATCAGGCTGGTAAAGCCTCTTTCCAGGTAATTCGACACGGCATCGCTGACCAGGTTGAGGGTAAGAGCAAGAAAAATTTTCACTTCATCACTGCCTTGCAGATATTGGGCCACCGGAGCGTCAAGGCCTGTCATCGACCTGTATTTCTCATCTCTTCCGGGATTGGGAAGCGACCGGCAATCGAACACAAAACCACCACCATTCCCCGATGGGTCGGCAGGGATACCCTGCATGTATGAAAAACTCCTTATGCTCACCGTCAGCCTTTCCTGAAGTTTTTCCGGCCTGGGAGATTTATAATGCGCAACAACCTTTTCCAAGGCCTCCCGGAGCGCCGGGATATCCGGGGTTATGGGAGATTTTTCAAGCCACTCACCCAGATTGGCTACCGCCGGCGGAATACTTCTGACAAAATGGGGCTTTCTTTCAAAATACCCCCGGTAACCATAAGCGCCAAGCGCCTGCAACAGCCTGATCAGGATAAAACCATGAAAGTGTTTCATGAATTCATGGCCGGATTGACCGTATCTGTTCCGGATGGTCTCAAGATAATGGCCCAGAAGGCGCTCCCGTGTTTCCCGGCTGAATCCTGCACGTGCCTGGTAAAGAAAGGAAGCCACATCATATTGCAGAGGGCCCCTGCGTCCTCCCTGGTAATCGATAAAAAAGAGCTGATGATCCCTGACCATAATATTTCTCGACTGGAAATCACGGAACATAAAAAAATCCGAACCGGCCTTCAGCAGGGTTTTCGAAAGGGTCACGAAATCATTTTCGAGCTTTTCCTCATGGAAAGGGATTTGCAGAAGTTTCAGAAAGTAGTATTTAAAATAATTCAGATCCCACATCAGGGAGCGTTCATCAAAAGCCATGCGGGGGTAGGCTACAGAATAATCCATGCCATGATGGCCTTCTGTCTGGAACCTGGCAAGGATTTCAAGGGACTCAAGCAACAACTTGTCAAGAGGGCTTCCCGGCTCCGGTTGACCCCGGTTTTTACCAATAAGGTCAAAAAGCGTTGTATCCCCTAAATCCTGAAGCAGGTATATGCCCGATTCTTCATCCACCCGGTAAACTTCCGGCACGGGAAGATTTTTGCTCCTGAAGTGCGCTGTATATCTCAAAAAGGCTTTGTTTTCCTCAGGGTCGGGGCTGTATGCAGCCATAGCCGTGATGTGATGACCGCAAACCCTGAAATATTTCCTGGCGGAGCCGGATCCGGGCAGGGCTTCAACACGAAGCGGCGGACTACCCGACCATTCCACGAAGAGGGCTGTTATTGAAGGAATAATATCCTTAGCCATAATTTCAGTTATTGAGCGGCAAAAGTATCAATAATCACAAAACTGAATAATATTCAGCGCAGGTTCAACATTATTTAGATAATTTTGTTACAACTTAGCAAAGAAAAAAAATGACTATGACAGGCAAATCACCCACCGACATTTTAAAGGAAGCCATTCTGCTCGAAAAGAGAGGCAAAGCTTTCTACTCGAGCATTGCAGGCCAGACCAAAAGTCAGGCAGTAAAGAAGATTTTCAGTATGATGGCCGAAGAAGAAGACGAACATATTAAGTTTCTTTCAAGGCAGTTCAGGGCATATACCAGCAATCATGCCTTCGTGAAGCCGGAAGCGCCGGAGGAAGACCCGAACGAAGACATTGTGATGCAGGTGTTGACCGAAGACCTGAAAAAGGAGATCACGGCAGCCAGTTTTGAGGCAGCAGCCATTTCAGCCGCCATGGATTTTGAAACCCGTGCGGTTAAAATATACTCTGACAGGGCTGCAGAAGCCACCGATCCGATGGAAAAGGAGACTTATGATATGTTGGCCAGATGGGAAAGCGGCCATCACAAATGGCTGCATCGCATGAACGAGGATCTGAAAGAACAGATCTGGAGCGACAACAGCTTCTGGCCATTCTGAAAGGAAAAAACCACTCATATTCCTCACCTGATTTCATTGACAAATACGGTATAAATGCCCAATCCTCAATACTTCAGGAGCCGCGATGAATGGCGGACATGGCTGGTCAGTCACCACTGTAAAGAAAATGAGGTGTGGCTTGTTTATTATAAAAAGCATACCGGCAAACCTACCGTCAGATATGAAGAAGCTGTGGAGGAAGCCCTTTGTTTCGGATGGATCGACACTACGGTTAAAACCATGGATGAAGAGAGGTATATGCAAAAATACACTCCGAGGAAGAAAGGCAGCGGATGGTCGAAAATCAACAGGAAAAGGGCTGAAAAAATGATCGCTGAAGGCCGGATGACCGGAACAGGCATACTTAAGATTGAAGAAGCCAAAAAAACAGGAGCCTGGGAAAGGGCATACCTGCCTGAAAAAGATGTAGAGATGCCGCCTGACCTTAAAGAAGCGCTGTATAGTGATAAGCAGGCCTGGAATTATTTTTCAGCGCTGCCTCCATCGGCTCAAAAAATGTATATCATCTGGGTTTGCCAGGCCAAAAGAGAAGAAACAAGG
>JAFGME010000191.1 GCA_016927695.1 Bacteroidales bacterium | reverse complement strand
CCTGATGAGTAGGAAAATTAAAAAACTAAAATAATATGATGACAAATTTCGCTGTGATTGCTCAACTTGTTGTTGCTGTTTCGATTGTAATTGTATGGGTTTTTCGTTTCGATAATATCGTAAAAGAATTTAAACAGTATCACCTGAGCGATTTAGCCCGCACCCTGGTAGGCTCAACCAAAATAGCCCTGGCTACATTGCTGGTTGCAGGCATCTGGTATCCATCGCTGGTTCTTATTCCGGCGCTTATGATGGCTTTTCTGATGGTAAGCGCTCAGTATTTTCACTTCAAAGCGAACAACCCGTGGCATAAACGAGTGCCGTCGCTGTTCCTCTTGTTACTTTGCCTTTTTATCGCAGCGGTTTCCCTAAAGTTAATTTTTTGATGACTTTTCTTGAAATTCTTATTGTTATTTCGGGATTGTCCTTTTTGGTTTACGGTATAAACTATTTTATTTCTCCGGCTATGAAAAGTGAGTTTAAGCGCTTTGGGCTTGAGAAATTCGGGCTACTTACCGCGGTTTTGGAGATTAGCGGAGCACTCGGATTGTTTGTGGGATTCATGATTCATCCAATTCTACTGATTTCTTCAGGTGGCCTGGCATTGCTGATGTTTTTTGGTGTTATTGCCAGGCTGAGAGTCAAAGACAGTTTATGGATTTCGTTGCCGGCTGTGTTTTTTATGTTGCTAAATTCATATGTCTTTTTTGAATCAATGAAATTTTTCCTGGATTAAAGATTCTGATTTGCTTCAAAAAACTAAAATCAAAATGTTAAACTTAACTCATGCCTTTTTAATGGATTACAGGTCAGATTATATTTTACCATTTCATTACTGTGTGTTTCTCATTATGGAGCAGAATAATGTCAACTTAACAATATAACAATGAACAACTTAATAATTATTGCACACCCTGATAAACAAAGCTTTTGTCACAATGGGATTTTCAAAACAGTTTATAATACCTTAATTGACCATAAAGAAAATGTAGATACCATCGACTTATATGAAGATAAATTTAATGTGTTCGGAGATGATCAGAAAGTTAATTTTTACAGAGAACTAATTGCAAAAACAAATCGGATTTATATTATTTCACCTGTCTGGTGGTTCAGATGTACGCCTTTGCTGGAATCATTTTTTGATCAGGTATTAATTCCCGGATATGCTTATAAATTCATTCCGATTACAAAAACCTTTGCTTATCCAAAACCGTTTTTAACAGACAAAAAGGTAAGAACCTATCTGACACACGGCGCACCTGCTCTACCCGTGCTTACGCTATATGTTAACTCTGTAAAGCTCAGACTTGTAATGGGGGTTTATTCTTTTGTTTTTGGTTGGTTTAAAACCAGGACCAGGCAATTTTGGTCCGTACCATTTGTCTCCGATGAAACAAGAAAAAAATTCTTACTGAAAGTTGTTAAAGATGTTGAATATGACATTGCCAGAAAGAAGTAAGCGGTAAATGGAACCTCAATTTGCAACCGACTATACTGCGATAATCGAAAAAGCAGATCGGATTGATCCGGTGGAGTATCGAAAAACCAGGAACTATGTGGATGGTGCAGTCACGTATTTATCGCCCTGCATTTCGAGAGGTGTTATAAGCACCAGGCAAGTGCTGGAGACTGTTTTGGCAAAAGGATACAAAATTCCGGAAATAGAGTCCTTTGTAAAAGAGCTTTGCTGGCGTGATTATTTTCAACGGGTAGGTCAGGTAAAAGATTTAAATCGGGAAATAAAACAAGCTCAGGTTCCGGTATCAAATTATGAAATTTCTGTTGCAGTATTAGAAGGTAAAACCGGGATTAATGCGATTGATGAGGCGATACAGCAGATCTACCGCATCGGGTATATGCACAATCCCTGCCGGATGTACACGGCTTCGCTGGTGTGCAACATTGGTAAATCGCACTGGCTGAACCCTTCGCAATGGTTGTATTATCATTTGCTGGATGGCGACTGGGCAAGCAACACCTGCAGTTGGCAGTGGGTAGCTGGCGCAAACAGCTCTAAAAAATACTATGCCAATCAGGAAAACATTAACAAGTACGCATTAACCAACCAATCCAACGCCTTTTTGGATGTATCGTATGAAGAGTTGGAGCAAATGGAAACGCCTGATTCATTTCTGCTTACCAAAAAGTTTGTGCCTGAAATATTTTTATCTTCTGCATCAATTCCAAAAATTGATGTTGAATTGCCAACTTTTATTTATAACTATTATAACCTCGACCCGCTGTGGCATTTGGAAGAAAAGGGCAACCGGATTCTGTTGATTGAGCCTGATTTTTTTTCTCAATATCCGATAAGTAAAAAGTGTATTGATCTTATGCTGGCATTGAGTGAAAATATACCGGGTATTCAGGTTTTTGCAGGTTCGTTTCAATCGTTTACCGACACATGGCAGGTGGAGAATATTTATTTCAAGGAACATCCTCTCAATATTGGCTATAAGGGAACCAAAGAACCAAGAGATTGGATAGCAGAGGATGGATTTGTAAATTTATCAGCATCTGAAGTATTAATCAGTCAGGGGCTTGATGCTTATTTTAAATCCACCGAAATAGGCCGCTTGCCTTATGCAAAACCATAAACACCCTTTGCAAGACCAATAAAGATTGGCAGATAAACCAATTTGTTTTTCTGCAAAAAACACTTTCTGAACCTTGCCTGAAATAGTAGTTTGAAAATGAGCTTAAACAGAAAAAAAATGAAAACAGGTATTGTTGGCGCTGGACTTGCAGGGCTTACCTGCGCCTGGTATCTCAAAAAAAACGGCATTAACGATATTACCATTTTTGAATCCTCTGAGAAAGCAGGTGGAAAACTGAAAACAGACCGCTTCGATGGCTTTCAGTTGGATAGGGGTTTTCAGGTTTTATTGCCCGCATATCCCGAAACGAAAAAAGTTTTAGACTATGTCAATTTGCAATTGCAGCGGTTTCATAAAGGTTCTTTAATCTACAAAAACGGGAAACAAATCCCATTTTATGGCCCGGGAAATGGATTTACGGCCTTGTTAAAAACGGTAGTAAATGGCCCTGGCTCCTTAATTGACAAGTTAATATTATTGAAACTGAAATTTACCTTAAGCCGGTTAAGCATTGAGGATATTTTTAACAGAAAAAAAACCATTAGTTCTTTAGAGTATTTAAAAGAATTGGGGTTCAGTGAACGAATGATAAAAGATTTTTGGATTCCCTTTTATCAGGGGGTATTTCTTGAAAATACATTAGAAACGGATAGTAGAATGCTTCGGTTTACTTTTAAAATGTTTGCCGAGGCGGGGGCTGCACTCCCTAAGGAAGGAATGGGTGCTATTCCTATGCAATTGGTAGATTATATTGGAGCCGACAAAATACGATATAATACAAAAGTATTGAAATGCGACAGTAAGTCTGTTACTAAAAGTGACGGGAAACAGGAATCATTTGACAAAGTGGTTTTGGCTTGCAATATGAACAAAAATGTAGAATATCACAGCGTAACCAACAACTATTATGAAGCAGAAAAACTGCCAATTGACACGAAACACGTAATACTCAATGCAAACCCAAATCGAATAATTAACAATGTGGTGATGATTAGCAACGTAGCGCCAAATTACTCCCAAAATGGAAAACATCTGATTTCAGTCTCCGCCAATGGAATTCATACTAAAGCGGATGTTTTCATGGAGGATTTGAAATCAATTTTTGGTTTGGAAGCAGCCAATTGGAAGCTGGTAAAATCATACACTATCAGGGAGGCCTTGCCTGCGATAAACTTTGAAAAAAAATACAAACCAACGTCTTCTGAAGGCGTGTTTTATTGCGGCGATTATTTGTTGCAAGGGTCAATTAACGGTGCAATGGAAAGCGGAAGAAGATCTGCCGAAGAAATAATTAAAGGAATATAAAAACAAAAGACATCTCACGGTAATAACAAAAAGTTTAAAAACTCTAAAATAATCAACCTTGCATCAGATTAAAAAAAGAGATTTACCCACCAGGATTTGCCCGGTTTGCGAACGCCCTTTTATGTGGCGTAAAAAATGGGAAAAGGTTTGGGACGAAGTAAAATATTGCAGTGATAAATGCAGAATGAATAAAAATAAACATGAATAAAACTGGCATCCTGTTTCCGCATCAATTGTTTGAGCACAACCCGCTTGTGTCCAAATGCGATACCATTTATTTAGTTGAAGAGTGGTTGTTCTTTAAGCAATATAATTTTCATAAATGGAAAATTGCTTTTCACAGGGCCAGTATGAAGTTTTATGAAAGCTATCTTCAATCAAATAATATTGAAGTTGTTTATATCGATTCATTCAATGCGTTAGCTGATGTTAGAAAGTTAATACCACATTTAAGGACCGTTGGCATTAATGATTTTGAATATATCGACACAACGGATTGCTGGCTGGAACAAAGGATAGAAAAGGCATGCAAGGCTGCGGATGTAAAATCAGGGAAAAATCGTTCAGCTTATTTTTTATGTTCTTCCAAAGATGTTGAAACCTACTTTTCAGACAAAAAGCGGATGTTTCAAACTGATTTTTATAAGTATCAACGCCAAACCAGAAACATATTATTAGAGATCAACCAGAAACCAATGGGTGGAAAATGGACTTATGATGATGAAAATCGCTTAAAATACCCCAAAGGAAAAACACCCCCGAAAATTGATTTCTTAGAACCCAATCATTTTAATGATGAAGCCATAACCTATACTCAAAAATATTTTGCCGCAAACTATGGAAAATTGAATGCTGATTTTATTTATCCAACCAACTTTTCCGACAGCAAGAACTGGTTGCAAACTTTCTTTAAATTCCGGTTTTCAGAGTTTGGTGCGTATGAAGATGCCATCGTTACAAATGAAAATTTTCTACACCACAGTGTGTTAACACCCATGCTGAATGTGGGTCTGCTAACACCGCAATTCATTATTGATGAGGCATTGCAATATGCCGGCAATCATAAAATACCGTTAAATTCATTAGAGGGTTTTATCAGGCAAATTATAGGTTGGCGAGAATTTATCAGGGCAGTTTACGAATTGAAAGGAAATGAAGAAAGGACTATGAACTACTGGGGCTTTACACGTAAAATTCCTGCTTCGTTCTGGAATGGAACTACAGGAATAGAGCCCTTAGACAGTACTATTAAAAAAGTGCTGGATACCGGCTATTGTCATCATATTGAACGATTAATGGTATTAGGTAATTTTATGTTGTTGTGTGAATTTGATCCCGATGAAGTCTATCGATGGTTTATGGAACTGTTTATCGATGCCTATGACTGGGTGATGGTTCCGAATGTTTACGGTATGAGTCAGTTTGCTGATGGCGGAATGATGTCCACTAAACCCTACATCAGCGGAAGCAACTATCTCATGAAAATGAGTGATTATAAAAAAGGCGAATGGCAGGAAGTATGGGATGGTTTATTTTGGCGATTTATGCACACACACCGGGATTTCTTTTTGCAAAACCCAAGATTATGCATGTTGGTCAGGAGTTTTGATAAAATGAATCACGAAAAGCAGAATGCCTATTTGTTAACAGCCGAAAGGTTTTTAAAGAGTATCTAGATGCTAAATTCATGTAATGGAATAAAGCAAAAAAAATGATTTATGTAAAATGTAAATAAGAAAACTATGACTATCTCTATCTTAACAAATTAACTGAAAGATTTGAAAATGATAGGTTTTAAGAAAAAAGCCTATTTTTTAGCACATCGCAGAACAAATGTTTGAACGAATTAATAATCGATATATAATTTGCCAAATGAATAGAAATCTACATTATTCAAATTTATAAATTTCTCAAATTGGAATTATTATAAAGTATAAATAACAAGAAAGGTAAAAAAGCAACCGCTAACAGCAAGACTATATACAATAAGGATTTCATTGGTAATTCAAGCATTCTGCCCGCTCAAACTTCGGTTTATATGAACAGGTAAGTAGCCCGCAATCCCTTACTGCATATAGCCCCAACCGTCAGGCTGTGCAAAAACTAACACTATATTATTAATAACATGTGTAAATATATTTTATATGAATGCTCTGAATGTATTATATTTATTGGGTAAATAAAAATAAAGCTACATGCAACACATACAAGGCACAGACAGAGACCAGGTGCTGATTCTAAACCTCGAAGAGTCGGTTAACAAGAAGTCTTTTGTGCGTGCGGTTGACCTGTTTGTGGATGCCATTGACATGAAGAGCTTCGGGTTTACCCATGCTGAGAGCAGACAGGAAGGCCGTCCGGCTTTTCACCCCGGTGAGCTGATGAAGTTGTATCTTTACGGCTACCGTTATGGCATTCGCAGTTCACGGAGACTCCAGAGAGAAGCACAGACCAATATGGAGGCAATCTGGTTGTTATGCCGGTGCAACCCTGTTCCACGCTCATGTCTCCCAGCTCGCCTGTATGATACTGCCCCTCTCTTCGTCGGAGCGGATGTACAGGTAGCTTTCTATCTCCTGTTGCATCTCCTCCACATGCGAGATCACCCCAACCACGCGCTTGGCTTTCCTGAGCGAGGTGAGGGTTTCGAACACGATATTCAGCGATTCTTTGTCAAGGGTGCCGAAGCCTTCGTCAAGGAAAAAGAAGTTGCGTTCCATACCGCTGAGGCTACGGATGTTGCCTGCCAGGGCCAGGGCCAGGGAGAGGGCAGCCTGGAAGGTCTGCCCGCCGCTGAGCGTCTTTATGTTTCGCACTTTGCCGCCGTTCATGAAATCCCTCACCTGGAAACCGTTGTCGGCAGTGAGTTCCAGGCTGAGTTTCTGCCTGGTGAGGGGGTAAAATCTCTCATTGGCCATTTTGCAGAGGTTCTGAAGGTACACCCTGCTCAGGTATTTCACAAAACCATTGGCCTTGAACAGGTTTTTCAGGGTCCGTATATCTTCTGCTCTTAACCGGAGCGCCTCCAACTCTTTATTCAGAGCGGCCTGCCTCCGGAGCTCCGTTTGCAGGCGGGAAATGTCGTGGCTTGTTTTTCCGCTTTCACGGTTCACCTCTCCTGCCTTTTCAACCATGCCCGCAATCCGGGACCGGAGTTCCCCGTGCGCTACGGCATCGTATTTCCTGCCTGCAATATCATCGTTGACAGAACTTAAACGGCTGTCTGAAGCTGCAAGCGATTGCCTGTATTGTTCTATCTCCTTTCTCTCCCCGGCAGTGTCGACCTGAAGCGCAAGAATATCCTTCACTTCTCTGATGCTTTCATAACCCTTTTCTTTAAGCAGCCTGTCCGTTTCCGTTTCCATTCCGAGGCACAGCTTCTGTTCTTCTTCCAGTAACTGTTTGCCGGCTTCCGATTTTCCCCTGAGCACATCCGCTTTTTCCTGCATGGCCGTCAGGTCTTTCCTCAAGTTGTTGTATTCTTTCTCCATTGCGGCAACTTTTTCCCTTTTCCCGGAGGCCTCAAGCAGAATGACTTCCGGTGCGAGGTCTTTGTAATCGCTTGTGTCAAGATGCCTGATCTGAGCTGTAAGCACTTCTGTCTCTTTTTGTAAACCGGCGAAGTGGTTTTTCAGTGCGTCTGAATTTTCACGGTATTTCTCTTTTTTGATCGATTCAGCTTCAGCTTCCTGTATCCACTGTTCGATGCGCTCTTCTGTCAGCCTTATTTTTGTTTGCAGTTCATGCGCCAGCCTGAAGGCATGTTCCGGCACGGCGGGGTCGCGGTACTCTTTCCAGCGGAACAGGGCTTCATGGCGCTTAAGTTCTTCTGTTGCTTCTCCTTTTTTCTTTTCAAGCTTTCCGGCGTTTTCTTTTTTTCCCTTCAGCTCCTGGGCGGTTTGAAACAACAGGCGGAGGTGCTGTTCACAGGCGGCCACGGCCGATTCAAGTTTCTTTTTTTCTTTTTCCAGGTCGTTTAATATGGCGGAAACATTTTTTACATCGAGTTTATGCGGGTGTTCCCTGGAGCCGCAGAGGGGGCAGGCTTCGCCGTCCCTGAGGGCCTTTGCGTAGCTTTCGAGCCCTGCCTGCACCTGCAGGCGACCGGCCTCCTTTTCTATGAAAGCGATCTTGTTTTTATATTCCAGTTTCCTGTCTTCTAAAAAGGTCAACGCTTCGCCGGGCGTCGCCTCCGGATCTATCCCGGTAAAAGGCTCCGCTTTGTACAGGTTTTTTAGTTTTTCCTGCCATGCGGCCACCTCTTTAGCGCCGGCTGCCGCCTCTTCCGTGATTTTTTTCCAGGCTTTGCCGAGCCCGGCATTCTGTGTATGCCATGACTTGACATCGGCGAGGAGCTTTTGATCAGGCATCCGGCTTTTCAGGCTTTTTATTTCACCGGCTCCCTCTTTGATGTCGTTCTGAAGCTTTTCGATTTTCAGGGCCACTTCGTTCACTGCCTTTTCGCCATTGGCCATGCGGCTTCTGATCTCGGCGATCGCAGCGCTGTTCTCCGCGATGCGCGCCATCTTTCCCAATTCATCCGCTTCCGTCAGCGTCTGTTCTTTTTTGTCAAATTCGGGCTGCAGCCGGTCGATCCTGCTTTTTATTGCATACATACCTTCTGTCAGCCGCCGGAGTTCTTCTTCGCCGGTTTGAAGCTGCTTTGCAAGATGAGCAATTTTCTGTTTTTTTTGAAAAACTGCTTCCACAGGATTTTTGAAGTGGAGAACGCAGCGTTCATAATCCTGCAGCCTTTTTTCCTTTTCCCCGATTTCGTCTTTTCTTTGGAGAAGCAATTCCCGGCTTTCGGTCAGCGATTGAAGTTTGCTGTGCAGTCCGGCCAATATTCCGAGCTCTGTTTCCTGCTTTTGCAATATTTTCAGGTTTTCTGTGAGGGCTGAAAGCTGCTGTTCAAGCTGTTCTTGTTTGATTATGAGTTCTTCCAGCCGTTCAGGGGAGATGTCGCCAATCTGCAGCAACTGCCCTTCAATGCGCTGGATTTTTTCATTGCCTGTAGTTTCAAGCGCGGTGACTTTGTAAAAGAGATCATATTTCGACAGGTTGAACAGATCTTTCATCATTTCGGTGCGTTCTTTGAGTCCAAGTTGCAGGAACTCCTGGAACTGTCCCTGCGGGATGATGACGGTGCGTTTGAAGTTTTCATAACTCAGGCCGATGACGTTTTCTATCTCTTCCAGGGCAACCGGTATCCAGTCGCCGCCCTGTTTTCTGTAGGCGGCCCTTTCAATGGTTTTCACATCGTCGTATTTTTTGGTGTTGCGCCTGCTTTTGGCGGTAGCCAGATAGGTGTCTCCGGCAGTACCTGCGCTGAAGATGAACCCGATGTAAAGCTCGTTGGCCTTGAGGTTCATCATATTGTAGTTCCTGCTGTCGCCGGAGGCGTTGAGGCGGTCGGTTTTTCCGTAGAGGGCAAAGGTGATGGCTTCAAGGATGGCAGACTTACCGCTGCCTACCCCGCCGAAGATGCCGAACAGCCCTGCGCCGGCGAGCCTGCCGAAATCAATGGTCTGCCTTTTACGGTACGAATACAGGCCTTCTATGGTCAGTGAAAGGGGTATCATAAATCATTCATTGTTTTGTGCAAGGGTTTCCCTGAAAAGTTGCATGATTCTTTCACCGGCGGGCTGGCCCTTTTCATGAAGAAAGAAATCGCTGAACAACTCTTCCATGTTTTTTGTGAGATCGACGGCAGGCTCTGCGGTTCCGGGCGCTTCGCCGTTTCTGAGTTCAGGGATGATATTCACGAGGCCGGAGTGTGTCTTCTGAAGCCGCCTTCTGTCTTCGGCGGTGAGATAATTTTCGGTGACCACAGTGAGCTCTGCCAGGCAGGTAGGATTGGCCGAAAGCCATGCCATGGCGTCATCCATGTTTTCCGCCCTGTACCTCAGGAGTTTTTTACCGCTGCGGAGCATGATCTCTCTGACATTGGCTCTCTCTCCCGGTTGGATTTCGGCCAAAATCACATATTTGTCCTGGTTTGCCTCTGCAAAAGAGTAGGAGAGGGGGCTGCCGGAATAAACCACCGGACAGTGGGCGTTGTCGATGCTTTGTTTGCGGTGCAGATGCCCTAATGCCGCATATTGTATTCCTTCCGGCAAATTTTCAGTAAACACGGCCTGAGAGCCGCCCACATGCAGTATGGGTTTTTCTTCTTCAGGCTCCTGCGGCATTTCGCCCCCTTTTTTCACCATAAAGAGGTGGCCTGTGAGCACATTCACCCCTTTTTCATCACAGTAAGCTCCGGCTGCGTGCTTCCATTTTTTCTCAAGCAAAATGCGCATTTCCTCCTCGCTGTCGCTGCCGCCCAGGTAGGTCCTCAGCCTGAACTCATTGGCATAAGCGGTATGTATGATCCGCAGCGGCACGGGGGAGCCGGGAAGCTTCAACTCTAAAAAACCCTGATCCGAGCGGAGGACTTTCAGTCCCGTTTCGAGCTCAAAGGCTGTGACATGGGTGTTGGGATATCCTGTAAAAATGATGCCGCATTCTCTTGCCAGGGGATCGGGCGATTCGATGCGCTCAGGCGAATCGTGATTGCCGGCGATGGCAATGACCGCTCTTTTTCCGTTGGCCGACAGTTTTTTCAGCGCCCTGTAAAAAATATCCAAGGCCTCTGTCGGAGGGTTCCAGGTGTCGAAAAGATCGCCTGCAATCAGCACGGCGTCGGCTTCTTCAGCATCTGCAATGTCACATATCTCATTAAGAACCTCTTTCTGTTCTTCAAGCCGGGAAAAATCTTCCAGCCGTTTACCCAGGTGCCAGTCGGAAGTGTGGAGTAGTTTCATTTTTTACGATGGATTGTTTTTATGGGGTAAAGTTAAGGTGTTTTCTATAGATGGCAGAAGGACCGGGCTAAAAATCCATCTACTGTATAACTTTTCAAAGATCCGCAGAAAAAAAACTTTTCTTAAAACCTAAATCAGGTAAATTTGCAACCCTAAAAAAGAGGAACAAATGGATGAAACAAATATAAAGCCCGACTATGTTTTTGAGATAAGCTGGGAAGCCTGCAACAAGATCGGGGGCATTTACACGGTGGTATCCACCAAAGTTCAGGCGCTGACGGCGCAGTTTGGCGACAATTATATTCTGATAGGGCCTGATGTATGGAAAGAAACGCATGCACATCCCGAATTCACTGAAGACAAGACCCTGTTCAGCATCTGGCGCGACAAGGCCGAAGGCGAGGGGCTGAGGCTGCGCGCCGGAAGATGGAACGTGCCGGGCAACCCCATAGTGATTCTGGTTGATTTTACACCATATTTCACTGAAAAAGATTTGATTTTTGCCAAACTGTGGGAAACCTATAAGCTCGATTCCATTTCAGGGCAATGGGATTACATAGAGCCAGCCCTCTTCGGATATGCTGCCGGCAAGGCGGTGGAGAGCTTCTACAATTTTTACCTTTCGGGAGGAGACCGCATCATTGCCCATTTCCATGAATGGATGACGGGCGCCGGCATCCTTTACCTGAGGGAATATGTGCCACAGGTCGGCTGTATATTCACCACACATGCCACCGTTATGGGCAGAAGCGCTGCAGGTAACAACCTTCCTTTATACGACAACAAGGTTATTTACGATATCCACGGGCTGGCGCGTCAGTTTGGGGTGGTGGCCAAGAGCTCCCTTGAGAGAAAGGCGGCGCAGCAAAGTGATGCTTTTACCACGGTGAGCAGGATCACTGCTGCTGAATGTGAAAAGTTCATTGAGAAAACACCAGATGTAGTTACACCAAATGGGTTTGACGAAGCATTCCTCCTCACAGGCGCTGAATTTGAAAACACCCGCCGTGAAGTCCGGCAGAAGCTGGCGAGGGTGGCAGAAGCCCTCTTTGGCCAACCGATAGAGGGGAACGCTTTTTTTGTCCTCACCAGCGGAAGGTACGAGTACCGTAACAAAGGACTTGACCTTTTTATCGACGCCCTGGCAGAGATCGACCTGCTCCATGAGAACGAAAGGGAAATCATTGCAGTGATCGCCGTTCCTGGAAATCATGCAGGGGCGCGCAAAGACATACTCCACCTGATGGATAATCCATCTCCTGGTCATCCTGCGTCAGGGCAATATCTCACCCACTTACTCTATAACCAGGAAAACGACCTCATTCTTCAGAAAATCAGAGCGGTGAAACTCATGAACAGCCCTGACCGGAAAGTCAAAGTGATGTTCGTTCCGGCCTACCTTGATGAAAAGGACGGTGTCTTCAACCTCTCGTATTACCAGTTTCTTACAGGCTTTGACCTGACGGTTTTCCCTTCCTATTACGAGCCCTGGGGATACACTCCCCTGGAGAGCGTTGCATTCGGTATTCCTGCCGTCACCACTTCTCTGGCAGGCTTCGGACTTTGGGTGAACGAACACTTCCCGAACTTCAACAGGATCATCAGGGTCATCGAACGGAGCGATCTCAACTATGATCGGGCTGTTCACGCGCTGGCCTCTGTGATCGTTGAATATCTGTCATTTACACAGGATGACCTTGCCTCCGCAAGGGCGGAAGCCGCCGGGATCAGGGACAACCTCTCCTGGAAAAACCTGATCGTTTACTATAACAGAGCCTTTGGAATAGCCCTTGCCCGTGTAGAGGCAAGATATGATCTTTTCGGCGATAAAAAATCTCATGAAGGGAGCTGGTATATCAACGGAAAACAGCAAAAACCGGAATGGAACATACTGGTGGTGCAGTCGAGGATACCGGAGAAACTCGAATCTTTGAAACAACTTGCCAACAATGTGTGGTGGACGTGGAACTATGAAGCCGTGGAGCTTTTTGAGATGGCAGGGCAGGAGTTATGGGAGTTGCATCAGCACAATCCCATTTCCATGCTTGAAAATCTTAACTACCAAAGGTTTCTTGACCTGGAAAGCGACAACCACTTTATGGAAAAGATGAAGGAAGTGGTGGAGAAATTTGAAGAGTATCTCAAAGCCTCAGCCCTGGAAAAGGAGAGCCTGGTCGCGTATTTCAGCATGGAGTATGGCTTTCATGAATCAATGAAGACCTATTCCGGCGGTTTGGGAATACTTGCCGGTGATTACCTGAAAGAAGCCAGCGACACCGATGCAGGATTGATTGCCGTTGGATTGATATACAAGTACGGATATTTTCAGCAAAACATCAACCTGCACGGCGACCAGATCGCCGCTTACAGCGCCCAGGATTTCAATCATCTGCCGGTGACTCCTGTCATGGATGCTGAAGGAAACTGGGTCACCGTAGGGATAGCCCTTCCCGGAAGGAAAATGACTGCCAGGGCCTGGAAACTGCCGGTAGGAAGAATAACCCTTTACCTGCTTGACACCGACTTTGAGGGCAACAGCGCTGAAGACAGGGCGGTGACGCATCAGCTTTACGGCGGCGACTGGCAGAACCGTTTCAAACAGGAATTGCTTCTTGGGGTAGGAGGGATCAGGTTGCTGGAAACACTGGGCATACAGCCCGATGTATTACACCTCAATGAAGGTCACGCCGCTTTTGCAGGTCTTGAAAGGCTCCGGATTTTTGTTCAGAAGGATCGGCTTTCATTTCACCAGGCTTTAGAGGCGGTGAGGTCAAGCACCCTTTTTACCACGCATACTCCTGTACCGGCAGGCCATGACGCCTTTACAGAAGACATACTCAGGACATATATCCCACATTATGCCGAAAGGCTCAACATATCATGGGATGATTTTATGAACCTTGGCAGAATGAAAGCCAGCGACATGAGTGAGAAGTTTTCCATGAGCATCCTCGCAGCCCGTCTGTCGCAGGAAATGAACGGCGTCAGTAGAATCCACGGGAAAGTCACCCGCAGCATGTTTGCAGGCCTTTATCCGGGCTATTTCCCGGGTGAACTGCATATAGGCCATGTAACCAATGGAGTCCATTATGGCACATGGACAGCCAAAAACTGGCAGAAACTGTATGACAAACATTTCGGAAAGGAGTTTGCAGCAAAGATACACGAACCCGGAATCTGGAAAAATATCCACAAAGTGACGGATAAGGCCGTTTGGGATGAAAGGGTTAAAAGCAAAGCCCTGTTCGTTGATTTCCTTAGGAAAAAAACCGGCGTCGACCTGAAAAGCAGGGAGGAAAATCCGCGTGTGATCATTGATGTGCTCGAATCCATTGATGAAAAAGCGCTGTTCATCGGCTTTGCCAGGAGGTTTGCGACTTACAAGCGTGCGCATCTCCTTTTCACTGATGTGGCAAGGCTGAAACGGATTGTGAACAACGACATATACCCTGTCCGTTTCATCTTTGCCGGTAAGGCCCATCCCAATGACAAACCCGGACAGGACCTGATCAAGCGGATCATAAGCATCTCAAAGGACCCCGCATTTACCGGGAGGCTGATTTTTCTTGACAATTACGATATGGGTGTTGCCCGCAACATGGTTTCTGGGGTGGACATCTGGCTGAATACACCCACCCGGCCGTTGGAAGCTTCGGGTACCAGTGGTGAAAAAGCTGTGCTGAACGGCGTTTTGAACCTCTCCGTGCTGGATGGCTGGTGGGCGGAAGGCTACAGGGAGAATGCCGGATGGGCCATCACGGAAGCCAAAACGTATGCCAACCAGCAGTTTCAGGATGAACTAGATGCCGAAACGATCTACAGTCTGATTGAAGATGAGATCGTGCCTGCTTTCTTTGACCTGGACAAAACCGGAATACCCCATAAATGGGTCAGCTATATTAAAAACAACATTGCCGAAATTGCACCCCATTACATCATGAGGAGGATGATGAACGACTACCAGAGTAAATATTATGAGAAACTCATCAGACGTTCGGCGGACATACGCAACGCCAACTTCAGAAAAGCCCGCGAAATTGAAGCCTGGAAGCAGCATGTGCTGGATAACTGGGATGACATTGAGGTGGTGTCGAGGGATATTTCCGAGTCAGGGCTGCAACCCCTGAACCAGGGAGACGACTTCTCGGCAGGGATTGTACTCAACGTAAGGAACCTCAGGCCGGAGAACATCGGCGTGGAGCTGATTTTCAGCAAGGGCAACGGGGAAATACTCTTTTCAAAAGAGCTGGATCTGGTTTCCAGCGAGAAAAAGACAGCAAGGTACACTTGCCGCTTTCCGCTCAGTTCGTCGGGTATCTTCAATTTTGCGTTCAGGATCTTCCCCAAGGCTGATTTTCTTCCCCACCGCCAGGATTTTGGTTTGGTGAAGTGGGCCTGATATGCTGTATGCCTTGGTTTGTCGTTCCTGTAAATTGCAGCCTCCCCGCACTGCGGAAAGGCCTCCTGCAAAGGAGTAGAGAGGTTTCCCACAGCATTCCGGTTATAATCTGAATATATACCGAACAAATACAAAACCTGATTTAGTAACTTGTCGCTGAATAAATTTATCTTTATTGCCGGAAAAACATTCCCTTTCTGGCATGAATGAAAGCAGCGGTAAAACACGTAATCTTATTGGCCGTTTTCTGATCTGGAGGCCCAAAGTGATGAGCGACAGATACTTCGTGATCATCCTGAGCGCCGTAATCGGTTTTTTCTCAGGCATCGCAGCATACTTACTCAAAACTTCGGTGTTCATGATTCAGGGTTTGCTTACTTCCGGTTTCCGGCTTCAGGAACAGAATTACCTGTATGCGCTGTATCCGGCCATTGGGATATTCCTTACCCTGCTTTTTCTGAGGTTCATTGTCAGGGACGAAACCAGGCATGGCATCCCGAGAATATTGTATGTCATCTCGAGGCTCGAAGGTAAAATGAAAAGGCATAAAGTGTTTTCTTCTTTGGTGGGGAGTTCTCTGACAGCAGGATTCGGAGGATCCATAGGGCTGGAGGCGCCGATTATCAGCACCGGGTCGTCAATAGGCTCAAACCTGGGGCAGTTGCTCAGGCTAAACTATAAATCCACTACACTGCTGATCGGATGCGGCGCTGCCGGCGCCATGGCTTCAATATTCACCACCCCGGTAGCCGCTGTGATCTTCAGCCTGGAAGTGCTTATGCTCGACCTCACTACCTCCTCCATCATCCCTCTGCTTATGGCTTCTGCCATCGGAGCCATCACCGCCAAGCTCCTCCTGGCAGAACAAATACTGTTCAGATTTGAGTTGACGGAACCTTTTATGATCAGACATATTCCACTTTACCTTTTACTTGGGTTCCTTACAGGCATGGTTTCGCTTTACTTCAACCGTATGACGCGCTTCGTGGAAACGAAACTGGCAGCTTTCCGCAATAATTACAGCAGGGCGCTTGCCGGCGTCATTATGTTAGGATTGCTGATTTTTTTCTTCCCGCCTCTTTACGGCGAAGGATATGATGCCATCCGGCTTATCATTTCAGGACATTCGGCTGAACTTTTATCAAAAGGGGTGTTCTATCCTTTCAGGGACAATGCCTGGGTTTTAGCCTTATTCCTTGTATTTCTGATCGTTTTTAAAGTAGTGGCCACCACCCTTACCACCGAAAGCGGGGGGATTGGCGGCATCTTTGCACCGAGCGCCGTAACCGGTGGCCTTACGGGCTTTCTTTTTGCACGGACAATAAACGACCTGGAGATCACAAGACCCCTGTCTGAAACCAATTTCACTCTCGTCGGCATGGCAGGTGTGCTCGGGGCGGTGCTGCATGCTCCCCTTACCGCCATATTCCTTATCACAGAAATGACCAACGGCTATGCTCTGATCGTGCCGCTTATGCTTACATCAACAATATCTTTCATCACCATAAAAACCTTCGACCCCCATTCCATCTTCACCAAAAGACTGGCCGAAAGGGGAGAACTCATCACACACCATAAGGACCAGGCTGTCCTTACACTGCTCAGCCTCAGGGACTGTATCGACGAGGATGTGCTGACCATCCCCCCTCATTCAACGCTGGGAGACCTTACCAAAGTGATCGCAAAATCCAGACGAAACCTCTTTCCTGTGGTTGATGCAAAGGGGTATTTTCGCGGGCTTGTTACTTTAGACGATGTACGCGCTGATGTTTTTAATGAGAAAAAATATTCCAATCCCATTTCCGCCTACCTGTTCCACCCCCCAGCCGATGAAAAAGTACTCCTGACCGATTCCATGGAAAATGTGATGGAAAAATTCAAAAGAACAGGCAATTATAATCTGCTCGTGCTGGATAAAAAGAAATATGTAGGGTTTGTTTCAAGAGCCAATGTTTTCAATGCATACAGGCAAACCCTCATTGATGTTTCACATGAATAAGGAGTCAGCGCAACTGCATTCTCGGTTGAGTTGTGATTATAGTTTTTAATGATAAATTTCAACTATTTTTGTAGCATGAGTGTTTTTTAGTTTTCATAAATCAGTGAAATGTCATTTTTAGATCTTGCAATTCGTAGGTTTTCTGCCCGCGGGTATCTGAAAAAGGAAATCCCAGATAAGGAACTTCATTATGTTCTGGAGGCAGGACGTGTAGCCCCCTCGGCTGCAAATTATCAACCCTGGCTTTTTTATGTGGTAAGGAATGAAGGGGCGGCTCCCGGATGGAAAGAAGTGTACGCCAGGGGGTGGTTCTTTGAGGCGCCGGTATTTATTGTGATTTGCGGCGATCACTCCGCCTCATGGAAGAGGGGCGATGGCAAAGACCATTGCGACATCGACCTGGCCATTGCAGCAGACCACATGACCCTGGCGGCTGCAGATGCTGGTCTGGGTACATGCTGGATTTGCAATTTTAATAAAAACAAGGTGGTTTCACTGCTCGAACTGCCCGAACACATCGAACCGGCCATTATTCTGTCGCTGGGTTATCCTTCTCAGACTGCCGACATGGAGAGGCACAGTGTGAAAAGAAAAAGTTTTAATGAGGTGGTTGTATTTAAATAATATGAAAGAAAAAATTGAAAAGATCATACGTGAATCCATTGCAGTGAAGGAAAAGATTATCCTTGGACATCAACTCACCGGAACCACCGGAAAGGTAGCCATGGTAATAACTGCTTCCTTCAGAAATGGCGGTAAAGTGTTGTTTTGCGGAAACGGGGGCAGCGCTGCCGATGCCCAGCACCTTGCTGCCGAATTTTCCGGGCGTTTTTATTACGACCGGGATCCACTGCCCGCTGAGGCTTTGCATGTGAATACCTCCTATCTTACGGCCGTTGCCAATGATTATTCCTACGACGAAGTGTATGCCAGGATGGTGAAAGCAACAGGGAAAAAGGGGGATGTCCTGATCGGGCTCTCCACCTCCGGAAACTCCCCCAATATTCTGAAAGCTCTGGAAGCAGGAAGATCCGCAGGATTGACCACTGTTGGATTTACAGGGGATACGGGAGGGCAAATGAAAGAGTTGTGTGATTACCTGATTAACGTTCCGTCCACCGATACCCCCCGTATACAGGAAAGCCATATCCTGATCGGACATATTATCTGCGAAATCGTTGAATCTGAATTGTTTCCAAGATAATGATCAGGGATGCCATATTCATCATTGACGAAAATCGCCTTAACAACTCAGGAGTTCCCGGAAGCCTTACCCGGTTAACCGCCAGGCCCTTTATGGAATTGTGGATGCGGTTTCTTGACCAATGGTCGTTTTCAGAGCTGCTTGTAGCCGGAGGACTATGGAATGAACATATAAGGAATATTTACAACAACAAATACGGCTCCTTCAGAATTACTTATGCTCCTGTGGGAAATTCCCCTCTGTTGCCTGCTGAACTTAATGAAGCAATGGAACATATGACCGGCTCATCAGTGCTCGTTATTTATCCTGATCGTTTTTTCAACATTAATGTGAGGCGCTTAACCGATTTTCATCAGTTGAAGGAAGCTGAATCCACTGTTGCATTGCGCTTTGCAAGAGATATCAGGAACGATCCCGTGGTATTAATGGACCCAAACTACAGAATCACAGGATTGGCAGGCCTTGACAATATACCCGTCGAAGAATACACCGAGGGAGGGGTTTTTCTGATTAAGAGGTCATTGCTTAGACAGTGGCACAATAAAAAAAATGAGGCCTTCACACCCGGGAATATACTTGGATTATGCAGCGATTTCAGGATTTTTGGATTCCGGTGTTTTTCTGAATTCCTGGACATTTGCAATCCCGATGATCTGGAAAAAGCGAAAAAAACATTTGAGATGTATGGTTATTGATAAAAGATGGACATTGTTTTTAGACAGGGACGGGGTGATCAATAAGAGGGTTCCCGGGGGGTATGTCACAAAACCCGAAGATTTCGTTTTCCTTCCCGGCGTGAAAAAAGCCCTGGCCGAATTCTCCCGTGTTTTTGGTAAAATTATTCTTGTGACCAATCAGCAGGGGATAGGGAAAAAAATAATGACTGAACAGCAACTTGATGCGGTACATGCATTTATGCTTAAGGAAATCATGGATGCCGGAGGACGCATCGACAGGATTTACCATTCTCCCTTTTTGGAAAGTGAGAATAATCCATACAGGAAACCCGGAACCGGGATGGCTCTGCAGGCGCTAAAAGACTTCCCGCAAATCCGCTTTGATAAATCGGTAATGGCAGGGGATAGCGCCACCGATATTGATTTTGGAAGGAACTCAGGGATGGTTACAGTGCTCATTAACCCTGCAGATACCGGATCAGAAATACATGCTGATTACACTTTTGAAGGATTGCCGCCTTTTGCCCGTTTTTTTCTGGATCATTATGTAACCCAATAAACCCTCCCGCTTTGTCGTCAATACTCGTATTTATATCCTTTGCACTTTACACCGCATTGTTGTTCGTCATCGCATGGCGCACCTCACGAAAAGCTGATAATACATCTTTTTTTACCGGAAACAGGGCTTCCCCCTGGTTTGCCGTGGCCTATGGTATGATCGGGGCTTCGCTTTCCGGGGTTACTTTTATTTCTATTCCCGGGTGGGTGGGCGAAACCAGGTTTTCTTATCTGATGGTGGTGTTGGGTTATCTGCTGGGTTACTATGCCATTGCTTATGTTTTGCTGCCGATGTATTACCGGCTGAACCTGACTTCAATTTATACCTACCTTGAGGGAAGGTTTGGGTTTTGGTCGTATAAAACAGGATCCGCTTTTTTTCTCATCTCCAGGATCATCGGTGCATCCTTTCGCCTTTTTCTGGTGGTAAATGTCCTGCAGATATTTGTGTTCGATCACTGGCATATTCCCTTCTGGGCCACAGCCTTACTGTTTATCGTCCTGATCTGGCTCTACACTGCCAAAGGAGGTATAAAAACCATTGTCTGGACTGATACCATGCAAACCACCTTCATGCTTCTTGCGGTATTCATTTCGCTTATACTGGTTTCATCATCTATGAATCTTTCCCTTTCCGGTTTGTTTGCCAGGGTAGCCGAAAGCGACTACAGCCAGGTGCTGTTTTTCAGTAACTGGAGGGATGAGAGGTTTTTCCTAAAGCAGTTCATGAGTGGTATTTTCATCGCCATTGTAATGACAGGACTTGATCAGGATATGATGCAGAAGAATCTTACCTGCCGGTCGCTGAGGGATGCAAGAAAAAACATCATCACGTTGAGTTGGGTGCTGATCCCGGTAAACCTGCTTTTTCTGTTTTTAGGCGCCTCGCTATATTTATTCGCTGCTGAATCCGGCATCGCACTGCCGCGGATGTCTGACGACCTCTTTCCCCTGTTGGCTTTCAACCATCTGGGAATGGCTGCCGGTATCGTTTTTATCATTGGTCTCATCTCTGCTGCCTATTCCAGCGCCGACAGCGCCATTACCGCCCTGACCACCTCTTTCAGCATCGATTTTCTTGGTTTGGAGAAGAAAACCGATATGGATAATAATAAGAGGAAAAATATACGCATCCTCGTTCATGTCTGTATTTCCTTCCTGATCCTTGCCGTCATAATCATTTTCAGGATGATCAACGATCAGGCCGTCATATCCGGACTTTTTACCATTGCGGGTTACACCTACGGCCCGTTGCTGGGTATGTTTGCTTTCGGCCTTTTCACAAAATACAGGGTGCGCGACCCATGGGCCCCTGTTATTGCCGTGATTTCACCCGTGATTTGTTATTTTCTGAGCGTACACTCCATGCAGCTTTTTAATGGCTACAGGTTTGGCTTTGAATTGCTAATCATCAATGGTCTTTTAACATTCACAGGCCTGTGGATGGTTAAAAAAAGCAATGGCATAAAGAGTTAAAAACATCTGCAATGCACTATATTTGCAGTTTTTTTGAAAAATATGCTTTTTAACCCCTAAACTCATATTTACAATGGAAAACTTCAGGTTTCAGGCGCTCAGGGTAATGCTTGACAGGCAAATAAAGGAGGTGGATATCCCCTCAAAAAAGATTTCAGACTATTTTGGCGAAATGACTTTTAACCGTGCGGCAATGCGCGAATTTCTCACCCAGGAAGCGTATGTCAAACTGATTAACGCCATCGAAAAGGGCGGCCAGATTGACCGCAAGATAGCCGACCAGGTGGCGTCAGGCCTTAAAGCATGGGCCGTAAGCAAAGGCGCCACCCATTATACCCATTGGTTTCACCCGCTCACCGGTACAACGGCAGAAAAACATGATGCATTTATTGTTCCGGTGGAGGGGGGGAAATCTGTAGAGAATTTCCAGGGAAAAGAGCTGGTGCAGCAGGAACCCGATGCCTCAAGCTTCCCCAGCGGCGGCATCAGGAATACGTTCGAAGCCAGGGGCTACACGGCGTGGGACCCTACATCTTATGCCTTCATCATCGATCAGACCCTGTGTATCCCTACCATTTTTATCTCTTATACAGGGGAAGCCCTTGATTATAAGACCCCCTTGCTGAAATCACTGTCGGCTTTAGACAGCGCTGCAACAGAGGTTTGCCGTTTGTTCGATAAAAACACGGAGAAAGTGTTTGCAACATTGGGTTGGGAACAGGAGTATTTCCTGGTGGACTCCGTTCTTTTTAAGGCGCGGCCCGACCTTGCCCTTACCGGGCGTACCGTGTTCGGCCATGCATCAGCCAAAGACCAGCAGCTTTCCGACCATTATTTTGGCACCATCCACGAAAGGGTTTATAACTTTATGAGGCATTTCGAGTATGAGGCCCACAGGCTGGGAATACCCGTTAAAACAAGACATAATGAGGTGGCTCCCAACCAGTATGAATGTGCTCCCATTTTTGAAGAGGCCAATATTTCGGTGGATCACAACCAACTCCTGATGCATCTGTTGGAGAAAACTGCCAGAAAGCACGATTTCCAGGTGCTTCTGCATGAAAAACCCTATAAAGGGGTTAACGGATCAGGAAAACATAACAACTGGTCGCTGATGACCGATACGGGCGAAAACCTGCTTTCTCCCGGGAAAACACCTAAATCAAACCTGAGATTCATCGTTTTTCTGGTCAATATCATCAAAGCCGTCGACAAATATTCAGGGGTGCTGAGAGCGCATATCGCATCTGCCGGCAACGATCACCGCCTGGGCGCACATGAAGCTCCCCCTGCTGTCATCTCTGTTTTTATCGGGGAACAACTGTCAAAAACCCTTGACCAGATCGTGAAGCGTACTAAAAAAGGCAACCTCAATGCAGGTGGATCAGAATCGAACCTGAGCATTCCCAAAATTCCTGAAATTTTATTGGATAATACCGACAGGAACAGGACCTCTCCCTTTGCTTTTACGGGGAACAAGTTTGAGTTCAGAGCGGTCGGTTCGTCGGCCAATTGCGCAGGTCCAATGATTGCCCTCAATACCATCATGGCGGATCAGCTCCGTGAATTCATGCAGGATATTGGGAAATTGACGGATAATGGAGCTTCACGTAATGAGGCCATTTTTCAGGTGGTAAAAAACTATATCGGGGAATCGGAGAAGATCCGTTTCGAAGGCAACAATTACAGTGATAACTGGCTTCAGGAAGCCGAAAGGAGGGGTCTGCCCAATATCACATCAACCCCTGATGCGCTTAAAGCCCTTACCGGTGCCGATTGCATCAGCCTTTTCGAAAGAAATAATGTGATGACACCCCGTGAACTTCTGGCCCGGTGCGAAATCCAACTAGAAAATTATACCAATAAAATTCAGATCGAATCAAGGGTGATCGGAGATCTGGCCATGAACCACATCATCCCGATTGCCATCCGTTATCAGAATCAGCTTATTGAAAATGTGAAAGGGCTTAAAGAGGTCCTCGATTCAAAAACATTTGTGAAACTGAGCAGAAACCAGCTTCAGTCTATTAAGGACATTTCTGAGCATATTGAACAAATCAAGGATATGGTGCTGCTGATGATCGAAGAGAGAAAAAAAGCCAATAAAACCGAAAATGTCGTGGAGAAAGCGGCGGCCTATAACCGGAATGTTTTTCCGTTTATCGATAAAATCAGATACCATATTGATAAACTTGAACTTATGGTCGATGATGAACTCTGGCCCCTCCCAAAATACAGGGAACTGCTGTTTGTTAAATAAGTAACTGTTCTACCTCTTATTTAGACATTTTATAAATAAAATCAGATTTAAGTATAGGATTACTTTATTTGCATTTATTTATTATTTTTACACTCGGAATAATAAAGTTTGAAAAAGATAACAGCATAACAACCTGATTTTTTATGGTTAATCGACTATATTTCAGTGTTACTTTATGGTTTTTATTCTCCCTGACCCATACCCCTCTTCATGCCTCATCCGACCCCCCCTCTGAATGGAGCCAGTGTAAGGTTTGTCATGTGATGGGAAAACGGCTCATCGGACCTGATTTAACCGGAGTAACCGGGCGCAGGAGCGAGAACTGGCTGATCGCATTTATCCGTAATTCGCAGGAAATGATTCAAAAAGGAGATCCGGATGCGGTGAAGCTTTGGGAAGAGTATAAAGTGCCCATGCCGCCCTTTGAATTCACCGACGCTCAGATCAGGGGCATCCTGGAATATATCAAAGACTATGTGCCTGAACCGGAGGCAACAGCAGAAACAAAGACGCCCCGGGTTGAGGCACCATCAACGGATGCTGAAGAGTTTTTGTTAACCCACAGAAACATTGGACCCGGCAACACGCAACCTACTTTTCTGATTTTTCTGGGATTGATCATTCTGTCCATCTTAGACCTCAGCCTGTTCAGGATTGTCCGTGTGAAATTTATTCATATCATTGTCATTGTTATCTCTGTTTTCGTCTGCATCGAAATTGTAGTCATTGAAGCGCAGGCTCTGGGCAGGCAACAGGGTTACTCCCCCGAACAGCCTGTTTGGTTTTCACACAAAGTGCATGCCGGGCAGAATAAAATCGATTGCCTTTACTGCCATAGCGCTGCACCCGAAAGCAAGAGCGCCGGAATCCCCGGTACTGACGTATGCATGAATTGCCATAATGTGGTCAGAAACGGAAAACAAACCGGGGAAGCCGAAATCGCCAAAGTTCTTGCATCCTGGGAGAAAGGAATACCCATCCGGTGGATCCGGGTGCATAATCTGCCCGATCACGTCTTTTTCAGTCATGCCCAGCATGTGAACGCCGGCAGGAGGCAGTGCGCTGAATGTCACGGCCCGGTGGAAAAAATGGATAAAATTGTTCAGGTGGAATCATTGGGTATGGGCTGGTGTATCCAGTGTCACAGAACCACCCATGTCCGTTTTGCCGAAAATGAGTTCTACCGGAAATATACCGGTTTTAATGAGGAAATCAACACCGGGAAAAGAACAAATGTAACGGTTGATGATGTGGGTGGCAATAATTGCCAGATGTGCCATTATTAAAATAAGCAACGATCTCTATGAAAAAATACTGGAAAAGCCTGGAAGAATTAAAACAGATGTCCGCAGAAAGCGGCCTGAAGAAAGATCCTGAACCCGGGTTTCCGGGCGATTCTGACAAGCAGGCCGAGGATCTGAGCCTGAAGGCCAGCCGGCGTGATTTTCTCAAAATGCTTGGTTTTTCAGTGGGTTATGCCACACTTGCACAAAGTTGCGAGCAGCCGGTGAGGAAAGCCATTCCCTATCTCAATAAGCCGGAAGAAATTACCCCCGGAATATCAAGTTATTATGCTTCAACGTTTTATGACGGCGATGAGTATTGCCCGGTAGTGGTTAAGGTGAGAGACGGCAGACCCATCAAAATCGAAGGCAATGAATTGTCGTCCCTGACGCACGGAGGTACAGGCGCCCGTATTCAGGCATCGGTGCTCAATCTTTATGACAGCGCCCGCCTTCAATATCCTGCAAAGGATGGGGCGAAAACCGACTGGCAGACATCAGATTCGGAAATCATGGCCAAACTCAAATCCGCCAATGATTCCGGAAGAAAGATCGCAATACTTTCCTCAACGGTCATCAGTCCTTCCACCTTGAAAATTCTGGAGAGTTTCAGACAGGTATATCCCATGACCGAAATTATTTTTTACGATCCGGTATCCTATTCCGCTTCAGTGATGGTGACCGGCGCTTTGTTCGGAGGGAAAGGGCTGCCTGATTACCGTTTCGACAAAGCCAGGGTAATTGCCGGCTTCAATGCCGATTTTCTGGGTACCTGGCTTTCCCCGGTCAGCTTTGCCTATCGGTACGGCCTGTCACGTGAGATTGGCGGCGATAAAAAGCAGATGTCAAAACATTACCAGTTCGAATCCTGTCTTTCACTTACCGGCAGCAATGCAGATTACCGCCGTGGAATCAAACCTTCGCAGGAGAAAAACCTGCTTATGAACCTGTATAACGAGCTGGCTGTAAAGGCAGGCAGCGCCAATTACGGCAACCCCTCGACTTCAGCAGACATCTCCACACTGGTTGACGACCTGTGGGACCACAGGGGCGAATCCATTGTAGTTTCCGGCACCAATGATCCGGATATCCAGACTCTGGTTGCAGGTATCAATCTTCTTCTGGGGAATTATGGCCATACCATTGATCTGAACTGCAGGATACTTATCAAACAGGGAACCGACAAAGCGGTGGAAGATTTCGTGGAAAGAATGAATCATGGTGAGATCGAAGCCCTGATCCTGCATCATGTGAATCCCCTTTACCATTATCATGATCCTGAAAAATTCCTGTCAGGGATGAAGAATCTGAAACTCAGTGTTGCCATCGCTGAAGCCGGCAATGAAACCACTGCACATGCAGATTACATCTGTCCCGATCATCACTATCTCGAATCCTGGAATGATGCTGAGCCCGGCGCCGGAATATTCAGCCTTGCCCAGCCCTGCATCAGGAATTTTTTCGACACAAGGCAGGCCCAGGAAACTTTTATGACCTGGGCGGGAATGCAGCCTGACTACCATGCGTATCTGAAGGATTTCTGGAAAGAGAATATGTTTCCTGTGCAGGATAAATACACCGGTTTTGAGGATTTCTGGCTGCATACTTTGCAGGAAGGGATTTTTGAACCCGACCCGGATAACGCAGGGTCATATGTATTCAACCATGGTTTTTTCAGCGCTTCGATGACGGCTATGAGCCCGGATGTGCCTGCCGGAAACGGACTGGAGCTGGTTTTGTATGAAAAGGTAGGGATCGGAAGCGGTAAGCATGCAAATAATCCCTGGCTTCAGGAATTGCCCGATCCGGTTTCCAAGGCGGTATGGGACAATTACCTTGCCATTTCTCCTTTATATGCCGGAGAGCAGGGCATTGAATATGAGGATGTTGTCCTTATCAATGGCGCCATTGAACTGCCTGTTCTTCTTCAGCCCGGGCAACCCCACGGCACGGCTTCCATTGCCCTGGGTTATGGAAGAACCGGAACAGGGAAAGTGGCTGACGGCATCGGAAAGAATGTATTTGGCCTGGCTGAGTATAAAAATTCAACCCTGAGATACTCGGGCATTCCTCTGATCATCGAAAAAACTGGGAAAAAGTATAATCTGGCCACCACCCAGACACATCATTCCGCTGAAGGAAGGCCGTTGATCAGGGAAACGGTGCTGGGCAAATGGGCTGAACATCCTGATTCCGGGAACGAAATGCATGCGATCAATGAGAAAAATGCTGTCACCCTTTATCAGAAACCGGTTTACGACGGATTTCACTGGGGGCTGGGAGTAGACCTCAACAGGTGTATCGGTTGCAGCGCTTGCGTTATCGCATGTCAGGCAGAAAATAATATTGCTGTGATAGGGAAGGAGCAGGTCAGGAACCGCCGCATCATGCACTGGCTGAGGATCGATCGCTATTTTTCTACCGTTGAACCCGATAAAATGGGCCCGGAAGAATTTTCCAACCTGGAACCTGAAAATCCGGAAGTGGTTTTTCAGCCTGTCATGTGCCAGCACTGCGATAATGCCCCATGTGAAAACGTTTGCCCTGTGGCAGCTACTCCTCACAGCAAGGAAGGCCTCAACCAGATGGCTTACAACCGGTGCATCGGAACAAGGTACTGCATGAATAACTGCCCTTACAGGGTAAGGCGTTTTAACTGGTTTCAGTTTTCCAATAACGACAATTTTGATTATAATTTCAATGAGGATCTGAGCAAAATGGTGTTGAACCCGGATGTGACCGTCAGATCAAGAGGGGTGGTCGAAAAATGCTCCTTCTGCGTGCAAAGAATACAGGAGCAAAAGCTGGAAGCCAAAAAGGATGGACGTTTTCTTGAGGATGGAGAAATTAAACCTGCCTGTGTCCAGGCATGCCCTTCCAAAGCCCTTGTTTTTGGTGACAGGAACGATAAGGAGAGCGCCATATCAGGCTTTTATAGCGACCCCAGGATGTATCATCTTCTGGAAGAACTCCACACATTGTCTTCGGTGGCTTACCTTACCAGGATAAGGAACCGGGATGTTACGGACGGGAAAAATGATGACCATCATTCTTAATAATCTGTGAAAATCAAACATAGGATATGTACAACACTAAAGTCAGAGGCGTATTAATCGAAGGCAACAAAACCTACGGGCAGATCACAAATGACATACTGAGTCCGCAGGAACGGAGCATTCCTTTGTGGTGGTATATTGCCCTTTCTGTGTTTTTCGGGGCGCTGCTTTTTGGACTTTGGGCCATTTACACTACCGTTACTGTCGGGATAGGCTCCTGGGGAGTCAATAATTCGGTAGGCTGGGGCTGGGGTATCATCAATTTTGTGTGGTGGATCGGCATCGGCCATGCCGGAACGGCTTTTTCCATTTTTCTGCTGATCCTGAGGCAGAAGTGGCGGACATCCATCAACAGGGCCGCTGAAGCTATGACCGTGGTTGCTGTGGTATGTGCCGGATTGTACCCGCTCTTACACATGGGAAGACTGTGGCTTGGCTTTTTTATTTTTCCCTACCCCAATTCCCGCGGGCCTTTATGGGTCAATTTCAACTCCCCCCTTTTTTGGGATGTGGTGGCCATCAGCACCTATTTCTTAGCCTCGGCTACTTTCTGGTACATCGGCATGATTCCTGATCTGGCCACGGTGAGGGACAGGGCCAAATCCAAAATAAAGAAGGCTGTCTTCGCCTTCATGAGCTTTGGGTGGGTGGGTTCGGCAAGGTCATGGCTGAGGTTCGAAACCACTGCACTGATCCTGGGCGGGCTGGCTGCTCCGCTTGTGATTGCCGTTCATTCTATCGTATCTATGGATTTTGCCACCTCCGTTATGGCCGGATGGCACACTACGGTTTTTCCACCTTACTTTGTGGTCGGAGCTATCTTTTCCGGTTTTGCCATGGTGCTTACCCTCATGATCATCATCCGGAAAGTTTTTAAATTCCAGGATTATGTCACCGACGGACACATGGATGCCATTGGACGGATACTTACCTTCATCAGCCTGATCATGGGTACAGCTTACGCCACGGAAATTTTTATCGCCTGGTACTCAGGTTTGGAAGGTGAGCTGTACACCTTCTTTCACAACAGGATCAGGGGCGATTATACCTTCGCTTTCTGGGCAATGGTTACATGCAACGCCATCATTCCTCAGCTGTTCTGGTTTAAAAAGGTACGTAAAAATCTGACCCTCGTATTCATCATCTCCATCATCATCAACATCGGAATGTGGTTTGAGAGGTTTGTTATTATTGTCACTTCCCTCTCAAAGGATTTCCTGCCCTCCAACTGGGCTGACTACAAACCGACCCTTGTTGAGATAGGTACCTATTTGGGAACAATCGGGATATTCGGGATCGGCGTTCTGCTGTTTATCAGGTTTATCCCCATGATGGCCATAAGTGAATTGAAATCAATTTTAAAAGACACCGGCAAAAAATAAGGGCAAATGAACAGAATCAGAATAATCGGGGTTTTTGATGACGAAGATAAACTGTTGGGCGCTATTCGCTCCATCCGGGAGAAAAATATCCCAATAGCCGATGTCATCAGCCCGTTTCCCATCCATAAAGTATTTGACGAACTGAAACTGAAAACCAGGTTGCCTGCAACCGCTTTTGTTTCAGGCCTTTTTGCACTGCTCATTACTTTCGGTTTTCTATACTGGACTTCGGTGGTGAATTATCCGCTGGTTTTTGGGGGTAAACCGCAAAACACACTGTCGTTTGTGATCGTCATTTTTGTGATGGTGATCAACATTACTGCCGTTTCTGCCATAACCCTCTTTTTTCTCAGAGAAAAAAAAGGTCCGGGTGCAAAACCCCATTTTGAATATGAAGGTATTTCCGACGACCGGTTCATCATCATACTTGAAAAGACCGATGACATTGATACTGCGGAAGCTGAAAGGATTATGACCGCAGGCGGGGCTCTGAAAGTGGATGAAATGGAAATCGTTGAAAAAATCAAAGAACCCTTTTAATACAGTTGAAATGAATTTAAATACACCCTGTATGGTATTCCGGAAAGCTTTGGCAATCATGATGTTGCTGGCGGCGTTTTCGTGCCGGCACAGCGAAAATCACCCCGGATGGGCCTACATGCCGGATATGGCCTATTCAGAGGCTTATGAAACATATACTGAAAATCCCAATTTTGCAGACAGCATTACACAACAGATGCCTGTGGAAGGAACAGTGCCGGCAGGGATCATTCCTTATCAGTACAAGAGGACATTCGAAGACCAGGTAAGGGCAGGCCTGGATCTGACAAATCCACTGGATGTTAATGAAACGGACATATCCACAGGAAAACTGCAATACGATATTTATTGTGCACTCTGCCACGGGATATCCGGAGGAGGTGACGGAAACCTCTATACGGGCAATTTGTTTACTGCCAAACCCAGAGCATTGAACGATAATTACGTAAAAGACAAACCCGACGGAGAAATATTTCATGTGATCACATTGGGCTCGCTTTCAGGCCTTATGGGACCCCATGGTGCGCAAATCAGCCCGGAAAACAGATGGAAGATCATCCTTTATATCAGGAATAATTTTAAAGAAAGTCTTTAACTTGAAAAATAAGGCAATGTCCATGGATAATCAATTTGTATTCAAACCCGCTCTGAAGTATATCACCTTTTTTTTCATGGCAATGGGTATCGTTGCCATCGTAGTTGGCTACATCTCACACCCGGGACGCTTTTGGGCAAACCTGCTGCTGAATAATTTTTATTTTTTAAGTCTGGCCATAGGGGCATCCTTCTTCCTTAGCCTGCAGAACATCACCCGGTCGGGATGGTCGTCTGCTTTCAAACGGATACCCGAAGCCATGGCAGCCTATATCCTGCCGGGAGCCGTGATCATGCTGCTTCTTCTGCCTGGAGTGAATTACCTGTATCCCTGGTTCAACCCTGAGGAAAAAGGCTTCGACGACCATGCACTTCACATTCTGCATCATAAGGAACCTTATCTGAATCTTCCCTTTTTTATTATCAGGATGGTGGTGATACTGGCAAGCTGGATTGTATTCACCCTTATTCTGAGAAGGCTTTCATTAAAGGAAGACTTAGAAGGCGGCCTGGAACATCACCGGAAAAGCGAGTTTTTTTCCAGGGTGTATATATTCACACTTGCACTGACCTTCTCCGTAGCTTCTTTCGACTGGATCATGACTCTGGAACCCGTTTGGTACAGTACCATCTTTTCTCTCAAGAACTTTGTAAGCGCTTTCTTCCATGGTTCAGCGCTGATCGTGCTTCTGGTTGTTGTGCTGCATCATTACGGCTATTTTACATTTACAGGAAATGCCCATTGGCATGACTTTTCAAAATACATTTTTATCCTTTCGATCATGTGGGCCTACTTCTGGTTTTCGCAATACCTGCTGATCTGGTATGCCAACATTCCGGAAGAAATCGTGTACTTTGTCAAACGCACACAAGGCGCCTGGGGAATCCTTTTTTACCTTAACCTTATATTGAACTGGGCTGTCCCCTTTGTTGTACTTCTTTCCAACTATTTTGCCAGGAAAAAAACCGTTCTGGGCATAGTGGTGGTATTTTTACTGATCGGCCTGTGGACCGACCTTTTTGAACAGATCATGCCGGGTACGGTAGGGGACCTTAAAATTGGCTTCACCGAAATAGGAATGTTCCTGGGTTTTGCGGGGTTTTACCTGTATGTTACTGCGTATACACTGGGCAGGGGCATACTTATACCACAGCACCATCCTTACCTTACGGAAAGCCTCCGGCACTCAGAGCATTAGCCTGATTCAGCAAAGAGTTTTATTTGATCTTCTGCAATAATGCAGTGGTGCATTATCCGAATACCACCAGCCGGTTAACTTTTACGACAGTGTTTCCTGCGAATAGTTTTGCAATATGATCTTTTTTAATGCCGAACTGATCATATACTTCAGGCGGGATACCGATATCTGCAACAAAAATATCCCCGATAAATTTTGATCCGGTCATTTTGAAAAGGCCTTTTTTGGGAATCCCCAATGTCATGGTTGCTTTTGCTTTCACTGTCGGGGTTGCCGGTTTACCGGTGGCCAGATCAAGACCTGAAGGGCAATCCAATGCCAACACAGGCACCGTGGCATCATTGATCATCTTAATGCCCTTTGCTGCCGGGCCTGTCGGAGTGCCGGCCACATTGTAGCCGATGATTCCGTCAAGGATCAGCGCAGTGTTTTTGCTGACATCTGCCACAAACGGGATGTTGAGCTGTGTGGCAATGGTGTGCTGCCTTTTCGTGACAGGTCTGAGTTTTTTTTCATTGGCGGCAAGAACGATTTTCACCGGATAGCCCCAATTTCTGAGTCTGCGAGCTGCAACCATAGCGCCGCCACCGTTGGCTCCTGCGCCTGCAAATACAAGTACTTCCTTTTCAGTGTCACCTTTAAGAAAAATTTCACGTGCAAGCACAGCGAGGTTTAATCCGGCATTTTCCATCATCTGAAAAAGATCGATGTTAAATTTCTCGCCCATCTGATGGTCCACTTCGATCATCTGATCCTTTGTAATGAAAGGCACGTTTCCTGTAAAATGAGTAATCATAATATGAAAGATTTAGTAGATTGTGAATTTTGATATAAATTGTTAATATTTCAAGTTTACTTAATCACATTGGATAAAAATTATCATAGTGCAGCCAAGACAAAACAAAACGGCATACGGTTGTATGCATTTTTGCAATATATCTTTTTTTATTGAGAAAGTGCCATTTAACTCACGCCTGAATATTCAATTGAAAAAAATCAGGCAACTGCTTGTTTTTAGCGGCGCTTTCGCAAATTGCAGCACTGATTATCTGTCCAATGATTTGTACGGCAATAAAAGTACATATTTTTTTTAAATACAAATATTTTGCTAAAATCTTTTCTTATAAGCATGGCAATAAGGCAAGGCCCCGTTTTTCAGGTAATAATCCTGGTGATATTTTTCAGCCTCCCAGAAAACGGTTGCTTTTCTGAGTTCCGTTGCTATTCTGTATCCTTTATCGGTTAGCATACGGATGAGTTTTTCCGAAATTTTTTTCTGATCATCGCTCATATAAAAAATTACAGAGATGTACTGTTGACCGATATCAGGCCCCTGTCCACCCTGCTGGGTGGGATCATGAATTTCGAAAAACAACCTGGCCAGTTCTTCAAACGAGGTTTTGGCCGGGTCGAAAACAACTTTCACCGCCTCAATGTGGCCCGAACTGTGCGAGCAAACCTCCTCATAAGTTGGATTGGGCTTCAGGCCACCGGTGTAACCGACAGTGGTAGAAATCACCCCGGGAACTTTTTGCATATAATATTCAACCCCCCAAAAACAACCGCCTGCAAATATCGCTTCATGGAGGTCATCTGTTGTTTCCGGTTTTTGTGGAACCGGTAAAAACTGAAGAGAAATTGAATTGACACAATGCCTTACATTTTTTTCGGTGAACCTCTCACCTTCAAAAACATGCCCCAGATGGCTCCCGCAATTTGCACAAATAATTTCCGTCCTTTGCCCGTCGATATCGGGCTTGCGTTTGACGGCTCCCTCTATCTCATCATCAAACGAAGGCCATCCGCACTCAGAATCAAATTTGTCCAGCGACTTAAATAGCGGGGCATTGCATCGTTTGCAGAGATATATGCCTTCTTCATTAAAACTGACATATTTCCCTGAATAGGGCCTTTCTGTCCCTTTGTGCAGAATGACCTTTTCTTCCTCCGGAGTTAATTTGTTATATTGCATATTATTTTTATTTTCCTGCGAACAGGCAGATAGTCCTGTTGCCATTATGATTGAAAAGAGTATCCATAATTTCATAATTCAGGTACTTTTTAACCATAAACTGATTATTACTTTAATTATTGTGACTGACGTTTCGCACTGACTTATAAAATTTTTTATCAAGCCTTTGCAAATTTAATTAAACCTCACGATCCCAGATTGGGGGGTAATCTTTTATAATCTTCAGGCATTTTTCTATGAAAAGAAAGTCAGGCAAATATTCGTTTTACAATCCAGCGTTCAGGCAAAACCATAAAGTTCCTCCGCTTTTGGTAATGTAAACAAGTGGATTCATAATTTCCCGAAGGCAATATTTTCTCTTTCTTGGGTCAGCCATTTTAATTATTATCCACATTCGTTTGATAATCAATATGATCAATGGCTTATTTTATATTTTCAAAGAGTCTCTAAAAGCCATTTAAGTCATTCAATACAATTCACAATGTGTGAATCATGTAACTCTTTTCGTTAATTGTGTAATACATACCGCCCTGCATTATCTGACCTTTGCATTGATTAATTTTAAAATAAATAAGATGAAAAAATTATTACTAT
>JAFGME010000190.1 GCA_016927695.1 Bacteroidales bacterium | reverse complement strand
GGCCTGAAAGCGCCCTGATCAGCAGATATACTATGCCTTTGGTGATCAATGCATCGCTTTCCGCCTTGAAAAGGATTCTTTCCCCTTCCTGCTCCGCCATGAGCCACACCCTCGACTGGCAACCTGAGATCAGATACCGGTCTGTTTTGAACTTTTCGTCCAGCGCCGGCAGTTCCCGGCCCAGTTCTATCAGGTAATTGTACTTGTCCATCCAGTCGTCAAACAAACTGAACTCCTGGATGATTTTGTTTTCTTGTTCTGCGATTGTCATTTTTCCGGGAATAATGGGCAAAAATATCAAATATCAGGCAAACATTTCCTGCACTTTGAGCAAGGCTGCCGTCAGCCTGTCGATTTCTTCCGTTGTGTTGTAAAAGGCCAGAGAGGCACGGATGGTGCCGGGGATACCGAGCCTGTCCATCACCGGCTGGGCGCAATGATGGCCTGTTCTCACGGCAATTCCGAAGCGGTCAATGACAGAGCCTGCGTCATAGGGATGGATGCCTTCCATCAAAAAGGAAATCACTGCAGCCCCATGTCCGGGATGGCCATAAATCCTTATTGCAGGTAGGTTTTCAAGCGCCTTCAGGGTATATGCCAACAGGTATTTTTCGTAGTTGTGGATATTTTCCTTTCCAAGGCCCTCCATATATTCCAATGCGGCATTCAGGCCCACCGCCCCTGCCACATTGGGTGTACCGGCCTCAAACTTATAAGGCAGATCATTATACGTGGCATGCTGATACGAAACCGATTTGATCATTTCGCCCCCGGTCTGATAAGGTTCCATGGCCTCCAGCCATCTCTCTTTACCGTAAAGAATGCCAATGCCCATGGGCCCGTAAATTTTATGGCCTGAGAAACAGTAAAAATCACAATCCAGCGCCCTTACATCCACTTCGCAATGAACGATTCCCTGCGCTCCGTCAACGAGTACAGGAATACCCATCCGATGCGCAACTTGGATGATCTCTTTGACAGGAAGAAGGGTGCCCAATGAGTTGGAAACATGTGTGAGCGCAAGCAGCTTTGTTTTTCCGCTCAGAAATGCCCCGGCCTGTTCCGCAGAAATCTCTCCCTTTTCATCAAAGGGGATGATCTTCAGGGTGGCGCCGGCCGACCGGCAGGCATTCTGCCAGGGTACCAGGTTGGCGTGGTGTTCTAATCCGCTGACCACAATTTCATCTCCCCTGCCAAGGTTTGTTGCAGAGAAACTTTGAGCAACCAGGTTGATGGCTTCTGTAGCCCCTTTGGTGAAAATGACCTCATGGCCGTGTTCTGCGTTGATGAACCGCCTGACATTCTCCCTTGCATTTTCAAATGCAGCTGTGGCTTCCCCGCTCAGGTAATGCACTCCCCTGTGAACATTGCTGTTGATGGTTGAATAATAACCGGAAATGGCCTGAATCACAGCCGAAGGCTTCAGGGTTGTGGCTGCGTTATCAAGATATGCCAGCGGATGTCCGTAAACCTCCTGAAAGAGGGCCGGAAAATCCTTTCTTACTTCATCCACATTAAAAATCAAAACAAGAGGTATTAAATTTTACTCATGTCGATGTCAAAAGTATACTTTTTTTCCTGGTTCTTACAGTGGAGTACACACTGATCGCACACGGCCAGCTCTCCCCTGAGTCTTTTCTTCACCAGGTCGTCGATACGGTCCTTCAACGGACGGATGGAGATTTTACCGATGACCTCCGCTGCAAAGGCATACATAAGAAGGAGGCGGGCGTTATGACCTGAAATGCCGCGTGACTTTATATAAAACATGGCTTCATCATCGAGTTGTCCCACCGTAGCGCCATGGCTGCATTTTACATTGTCGGCGTATATCTCCAGGAAAGGCTTTGAATTAACGGTGGCCTTATCCGTGAGCAGTATATTTCTGTTCGTCTGATATGCATTGGTTTGCTGGGCATCTTTCCTGACGAGGATATGCCCTTTAAAAACTCCGCTTGCCTGGTCGTCTAAAATCCCTTTGAAAAGTTCATGGCTCTCGCAATCAGGTACGGCATGATCGATGAAAACCTGGTTATCCACATGCTGCTCCTTGTCCATGAGATACAGGCCGGAAATCTCTGCCCTGCTGCCGGCGCCTTTCAGCGCAACATGCGTGTCGTTGCGTATCAATCCGCCGTTGAGGGTGAGCATATTCGTGGTAAGTCGGCTGTTCCGTTCCTGGTGAAAAAAGGCGCTGTTGATCAGCGTTGAATTGTTGTTCAGGTTTTGCAGTTTGTAGTGGTCCACCACCGATCCTTCATCCATGAACACTTCTGTAACGGTGTTCGTGAAGCTTGAATTATAATTTTGAGAATCATCGCAATGGATGATGGAAACCCTGCTGTTTTTACCTGCGATGATGAGGTTCCTGTTCTGGACAAAAAGGCTGTTTTCCCGGTTCAGGACATTCACCATCTGGATGGGCTTGTAGGTTTCCACCCCGTCAGGGACATAAATAAAGATGCCATCCTGGGCAAAAGCGGTGTTAAGGGCATTCAATCCATTCTTCCCGCCATGGATGTATTTGTTAAAATGAAGGTCAACAAGACCGGGGAGCTCTGTCATTGCCCTGGCGATGCTGCCTATCACCGTTCCGTTCGGAAGAGTGACCAGGGGGCCATCCCTGAATACATACCAGCCATTGTAAAGGGATACAATGTGGGTATCAAAATCAGGCACTTCGCATTGAAAAACCTTATCAATATCGATTTTTTCCTTTCCGGGTTCGAAATAGCTTCTCAAATCCGGTCTGAGCGCCTGTGAAAGGTCGGTATTTTTCCAGCTTTCGAGCTTCATGGTGGGCAGGCCTGTATTCCTGAAGTCTTCAATGGCCTTTTGCCTGGCCTCCCTGATTGCGGGGGTGTCGTTGGCAGAAATTAGCCTCACGTTCTCCTCAAAAAGGCCTAAAAGCTTATCTTCCAGTATCTGTTTAGTATTGTTTTGCATTGTGATATCCTTTAAATAACGTGGATCACACCGGTGTTTTCAGCCATTCATAACCTTTTTCCTCCAACTCAAACGCCAGTTCCCTGCCTCCTGATTTCACTATCCTTCCGTTATAAAGCACGTGTACAAAATCGGGTACGATATAATCGAGGAGGCGCTGATAATGCGTGATGACGATGAAGGCGTTGTCATGCCGTCTGAGTTTATTTACGCCATTGGCCACAATTCTCAATGCGTCAATATCCAATCCGGAGTCGGTTTCATCAAGTATCGCCAGTCTGGGTTCCAGCATAGCCATCTGGAAAATCTCGTTCTTTTTTTTCTCACCGCCCGAAAAGCCTTCATTCACAGAACGGTTGGTTAGTTTATCCTGAATTTCCACAAGCTTTTTCTTTTCTTCCATCAGGGCAAGGAATTCAGCTCCGGAGAGAGGGTCGAGCCCTTTGTATTTACGATGCTCATTGACAGCCGTGCGCATAAAATTCGCCATGCCAACGCCCGGGATTTCGACAGGGTACTGAAAACCCAGAAACACTCCCTCAAGCGCCCTTTCTTCCACCGAAAGGCCGGCCATATCCTTGCCGAGGTAGGTGATTTCACCTTCATCAATGGTATAACCATCTTTACCGGCAATTACATTTGCAAGGGTGCTTTTGCCTGTGCCGTTGGGACCCATGACGGCATGCACCGTACCAGGCATCACTTCCAGGTTCAGCCCGTCAATGATCTTTTTGCCGTTAATCGAAATGTGTAAGTTTTTTATTTTAAGCATAACTCTGCAATTTACGAAAATGAAACTCCCTGCTTCCTGTTTTTATTTTTCATTATTGTAACAGATTTGTCCTTCCTATCTCATCACCCGACACTTCCTTCCAGGCTGACCGCCAGCAGTTTCTGTGCTTCCACGGCGAACTCCATGGGGAGATGGCTGAGCACTTCCCTGGCATATCCGTTCACGATGAGGCCGATGGCCTTTTCTGTGTCGATGCCTCGCTGGTTACAGTAAAAAAGCTGATCGTCGGATATTTTCGATGTGGTTGCCTCGTGTTCCACCACCGAACTGCTGTTTCCGGTAACAATGTGAGGAAAAGTATGGGCTCCGCAACGGTCGCCAAGCAAAAGACTGTCGCATTGTGAGAAATTCCTTGAGTTTACGGCCCTTTTGGAGATATTCACCAGACCGCGGTAGCTGTTGTTGCTTTTCCCGGCAGAGATCCCTTTTGAGATGATCATACTTTTGGTGTTTCGTCCGATATGGATCATTTTGCTGCCTGTGTCGGCCTGCTGCCTGTTGTTGGTGACGGCCACCGAATAAAACTCTCCGGATGAATGATCTCCCATCAAAACACAGCTTGGGTATTTCCAGGTGATGGCAGAGCCTGTTTCAACCTGTGTCCAGGAAATTCTGGAGTGATTGCCTTTGCACATTCCCCTCTTGGTGACAAAATTGTAAATGCCTCCCCTGCCCTCTTTGTCGCCGGGATACCAGTTCTGAACGGTAGAATATTTGACCTCTGCATCTTTGAGGGCCACAATCTCCACCACGGCGGCATGCAACTGGTTTTCGTCGCGCATGGGGGCGGTGCATCCTTCCATATAACTGACATAGCTCCCTTCGTCGGCAATGATAAGCGTCCTTTCAAACTGGCCCGTACCGGCGCTATTGATCCTGAAATAGGTTGACAGTTCCACCGGACAGCGCACCCCTTTGGGTATGTAGCAGAAAGAACCGTCGCTGAACACGGCCGAATTCAGTGCGGCATAATAATTATCTCCCGCCGGCACCACCGAACCCATATACATTTTTACCAGATCAGGGTGGTTTCTTACCGCCTCGCTGAAGGAACAGAAAATAATCCCGTGTTTCCTGAGGGTGTCCTGGAAGGTTGTCTTCACTGAGACGCTGTCGAAAACGGCATCCACGGCTACTCCTGAAAGCCTTTTCTGCTCTTCAAGCGATATGCCCAGCTTATTGAAGGTTTCGAGCAACTCCGGATCCACTTCATCTAAGGTAGAGAGTGTTTCCTTCCTCTTCGGGGCAGCATAAAAAATGATATCCTGAAAATCAATTTCAGGGATCTCCAGATGGGCCCAGACCGGCTTTTCCATAGTCAGCCATTTCCGGTAGGCTTTCAGCCTGTATTCGAGCATAAAGGGAGGCTCTTTCTTTTTTGCGGAAATAAAGCGGATGGTCTCTTCATTCAGGCCCTTTGGGGCCATTTCGGTATCGATTTCGGTAGTGAATCCATATTTATAATCACCGCGGGTTACCTCCTCTATGATGTTATTTCGTTCTTTGTCCATCTTTCTGCCTCTTTTAATTTAGACATAATTTAAATAACAGGACAAAATTAAAAATATTGCCGCTGTTGCGATACAAAAAATCTATCTTATCAGATAACAATTGACAGAGCGCTTTGTTTCATGGCTGCCCTTCCCTTCTGGCATTTTGCATTGCACAATTCATTCTCAGGCCCTGTGAAAGCAGAAACAACTTCCGGAATTCAGAACAGGATATCATTGAAAGGAAAGCTTAACACAGGAGGTGGACCAGCCTCTGGATTTTGGATCCCCCTAAAAATATCTTTGCTGTTTTCAGGATTGTTGCTGAACAGCCGCATTATCAATGATTAATATTATGTGGCGTTAATATCAGAGAAAGGATGGCCGGCACATGCCGGCAAACGGGGAAGGTCTTTCCCGGCCTGACTATACCGGACCTCACTATAGCAGTGTCAACCCGACGGGATATGCCGGATTAAACTTCAGCAATGAAAGCGGGTTACCGCCAGTACCGTGAGCCCGGGGCGGATTCCTGAACGGCCATAACCATGCAGCTTTCCCCACATTTTCTGCAACCGGGGTCTGTGTACCTCCGCAGGAATTCAGCCAACAGCATATTAGAGATTTTTGTTAAAATTTCGCAGGGTTTTACCCTAAATAATATTTTTGCGTCTCCGGGGAAAGAAAAACCGGTGAATAAAGATTAAAAAATAGTTACTCACAAAAATTTAAACACTTTAAACATGCTGAAACTTCTCAAACTGACTGCTGCCGCTTTGATT
>JAFGME010000189.1 GCA_016927695.1 Bacteroidales bacterium | reverse complement strand
TACGGGTCGCACATTGCCCGGCTGACAAATATCCTTGCCGGAGAAAAAGTCATTTTGCAAACCTACAGTCATTTTGTAAATTCCAGAAGAACAAAAAATCTGTACAGGGTTAAACCCACCCTGCCAGAGGACTCCTATATTCTTGGAGATATAAACCTGGCTTACCCCAGGAGAGTGATTGAGAGCATTATTGATTTCATCGGGAATCTGAACGAAGTGGTTCCGGGGATCAGTCATCCTGACAACCTGGTGTATGCTCCCGAGATAAAATTCTATTCCAATGTGCTGGATAACGACCGCTATCACCACCTGAAATTTATCGGTGACTGTTCCGGCCACACCCGTTCCATCATATATGCCACAGCCCATGGCCATATTATGGCCGGTAATTTTATGACAAACGATGACACTAATCAATAAAAATACAAACAGATGAATAAACACTTTACTAAAATCATCGCAGGCGCATTGCTTTTCCTGTTCTCCGGAATACTTTGCCCCGGTGAAATGATTGCACAGAAAAACAAAAACCTGAAGGGTGAAACCCGAAACGACACCCTGAAATCCAGCCTCCTGAGCGGATTGAAATTCCGGAGCATCGGCCCTGCCTTCACATCGGGCAGAATTTCGGATTTTGCCGTTAATCCACTCAACCACAGTGAATATTATGTGGCTGTCGCATCCGGTCATATCTGGAAGACAAAGAACAACGGCATTACATTCAATTCTGTTTTTGATAACTATGGTTCTTATTCTATTGGATGTCTGGCCATGGACCCCCACAACCCAAATGTCGTTTGGGCAGGATCGGGCGAGAACAACCATCAGCGTTCAGTAAGCTACGGAGACGGCGTTTACAAAACCACTGACGGGGGAAAATCCTGGAAAAATATGGGATTGAAAGACTCCCGCCAGATCGGAATGATAGCCATCGATCCGCGCAATACAGAGGTGGTGTATGTTGCAGCCGAAGGCTCTGTTTGGGGCCCCGGCGGCGACAGGGGATTGTATAAAACCTCCGATGGAGGAACCACCTGGGAAAAAATTCTTAATATCAGCGAAAACACAGGTGTGAACAACATACTTATCCATCCTGACAACCCCGATCTTTTGTTTGCCACTTCGGAGCAACGCAGAAGGCATGTCTTCACAAAAATCGGCGGAGGGCCCGAAACCGCAGTGTACAAATCCACCGACGGGGGTAAAAACTGGAGAAAACTGACTTCCGGCCTTCCCGGCGGGGATATGGGTGGCATTGGCCTGGCCATCTCTCCGCAAAATACAAATGTGGTTTATGCCATCATCGAAGCCGAAGAGGGTAAAAGCGGTTTCTTCAGATCTGAAGACCTCGGTGAGTCATGGTCGAAAATGAGCGATTATCACAGCAGCGGACAGTATTACAATGAAATTTACTGCGATCCGCTGGTTTTTGATAAAGTCTTTTCACTGGAAACCGTTTCACAATACACCCTTGACGGCGGAAAAACATGGAAACCGGTGGGCAACAACGACCGGCATGTGGATGACCACGCCATGTGGATCGATCCGGCAGATAACACCCATTATATGATTGGCGGCGATGGCGGAGTGTATGAAACCTTTGACAATGGAAAAAACTGGCTGCATAAAACCAACCTGCCTGTGGTTCAATTTTACAGGGTCAACGTCGACAACACCGAACCTTTCTACTGGGTTTACGGCGGCACACAGGACAACAGCAGCTTTGGCGGCCCTTCCCAAACCCTCTTTTCCGACGGCTGTACCAGTTGTGAGTGGGTTGTGACATTGGGTGGCGACGGCTTCTGGCAGGCCATCGACCCGGATAACCCTGATATCGTGTATTCGGCTTATCAGTATGGAAACATTTACAGGTACGACAAAAAAAGCGGGGAAAGGATCAATATAAAACCACAACCCCGTAAGGATGAAGACACCTACAAATGGAACTGGAACGCTCCTTTCATCTTAAGCCCCCACTCCGGTTCAAGAATTTACCTGGCCGCCAACAAGGTTTTCAGAAGCGATGACAGGGGGCAGAGCTGGCAGGTGATCAGCGACGACATCACAGCACAGATCGACAGGAACACCTGGCCTGTGATGGGTCGCTTCTGGGGCGTGGACGCCGTGGTTAAAGATGTCTCTACCTCACTGTTCGGAACGGCTGTATCAATCGCTGAAAGCCCTGTGAAGGAAGGCCTTCTTTATGTCGGCGCCGACGATGGTGTGATACAGGTTACCGAAGACAATGGCGCCAACTGGAGGAAAATCTCCTCCTTCCCCGGAGTGCCGGAAAATACCTATGTCAGCGACATCTTCTGCTCAAGGTACGATGAAAACACCGTTTTTGCCTCTTTCGACAACAGGAAAAGAGACGACTTCAAACCCTACCTTCTGAAAAGTACCGACAAGGGCAACACCTGGGTTCCAATCAACGGGAACCTGCCTGAAAACTGGACTGTGCACTGCATCATCCAGGACCATGTGAATTCAGCCCTTCTTTTTGCCGGAACAGAATTCGGGGTTTTTACCAGCATCGACGCGGGTAAAATCTGGACTCAGCTCAAAGCCGGCATCCCCACCATCTCCGTCAGGGATATTGCCATACAGGAACGCGAAAACGATCTCGTCCTGGCCACTTTCGGAAGGGGATTCTATATCCTCGACAACTATTCGCCCCTGAGGGAGATTAATCCTGAACTCCTTGAAAAAGAATCCCACATTTTTAACATCAAAACAGCTTTGATGTATATGCAGAAGAGCCGGGGCGGTTATGGAAGCGGTTCCAACGTGTACAAAGCCGACAACCCGCCTTTCGGGGCTGTCTTCACCTATTATCTGAAGGAATCCCCAAAAACCCTCAAACAGGAAAGGAAGGAAAGGGAAAAGGATCTTGTGAAGGAGAAAAAACCCATCCCCATCCCAACCATGGACGAACTCAGGGCTGAAAAAAATGAAGTCACACCTCATCTTATCTTCACCATCACCGATGCCGGAGGCGATGAAGTCAGAAAGGTCATCACCGGGGCCGATGAAGGAATACACCGGATAAACTGGGACCTGAGATACACCGGAACAGGCCCTGTGGTGGCAGACAATGGCAAATTTGATCCTATGTCGGACGGGGGAAGCGGTTTTCTGGCCCTCCCGGGAAAATACTTTATAAAGATGTCGCTTTTCCATCGGGGCGGGGTCAAAGACCTGGCCGGACCGGTGGAGTTCATGGCTGAAACCTTAAACAACACAACCCTTCCGGCACAAGACAGAAAGGAGATGGATCTCTTTCTGCAGGATCTGGCCGAATTACACAGGATCATGCGCGGAACCTACAGCTTTGCAAAGGATATGCAGAAAAGGATTGTTTCGGCAAAGCAGGCTGCCCAGCAAACACCTGCTGCAAAACCTGAACTGATCACTGAGATTGCAGCCCTTGAAACCCGGCTTGACAATATCATGTGGCAGTTTGACGGGCAGCAACCCAAAGCAAGCGATGAGGAAAACCTGCCGGCCTATGTGCCCCTCAATGAAAGGTTGAATTCCATCGCCTGGACACACTGGAGATCCACCTCAGGCATTACTCAGACCCAAAGGGATGTTTATGCCATCATCGAACAGGAATTTCCCCCGGTCCTTGAGGAACTGAAATCCATTTACAATACGGAACTTCCTGCCGTTGAAACGAAACTCGAAGACATCAAAGCCCCCTGGACACCGGGAAGGGTGCCGGAGTGGAAGAAGGAATAATCACCTGGCCTTTCGTCTGTTTTTAAGCCGTATCTTAGGAGGTTAAGAATTACTTTGGGTAAGACGTTAATTTACAAGAACATATAATCTTTGTGGTCTCAGTGCCTGCTTTGTGGCCTTAGTGGTAAAACTATAAATCAGTTAATATAACCGCATAGAACAAAAAACAGGCCCGCCTGACCGACCGGGCAGGCACTAAGTTTCAATGAGTTTTAAAATAAAAAAAAGGAAAGGTCAGGTATTGAATAATGAATTCTTTGACAGTTTCCTAAAATCTGCAAATGACATAATGTTTAATGCGCTGGATTTGAGTTTACTTTGAATGCATTTTGAAATTAATCCGCTGTTCATGAACGAAGCCGGAACAGAATGAATTTGCCTGATGGGGGTATTAAGGATCGCCACTTCTCCTGCAAAAAACAATTATCATGTACTGACTGTGCGTTCATTTCCCTGTTCAGAATCGAACAGCATCAGGGGTGATTCCGGACATTTCATTGCCGGCGGATTTCATTGCGGGCCACCGGTTTTGTGAATTGCAGCATGAATGGATTGAGATTATGATCACGCAAACCCATAATTATCAATCTCTTGAGAATGGCCTGGGGAATTAACCTCTTCTGCCGCAAAAGCATATCTGAACATTGGCATATTTTATGAAAACCAAACCTGATTGTTTCATGTTCCATAATGTTTAAATCATCCCGTTTCAGGAAGAGGTGTACTAATACTAACAAAAAAATTTATATTATGAAAAAGCATTTATCCTTTGTGTTCATTTTTATCTTCTTGATTTTCAGCTCTTACGGACAGGAAGGCATGTGGCTCCTGAACCAGATCGACCGTCTTGACCTGAAACAAAAGGGTCTTGAAATCAATCCCTCCGACATCTATACTCCCGGAAAATCAGGGCTTTACAGGGCTATAATACAATTGGGGGGAGGCACCGCTTCTTTCGTTTCCCCTGAAGGGCTCATTGTCACCAACCATCATGTAGCTTTCACAGCGATACAGAGGGCTTCGGATGCTGAAAATGATTATCTCACCCATGGATTCCTGGCCGGCAGCAGAGCGGAAGAGATACAGGCCCCCGGTTACAGGGCCAGGCTGTTGCTCGAAATGAAAGATGTGACCGCTGAAGTGCTTGAGGCAGCCCAAGGCATCGACGATCCTCTGGAAAGGGATGAAAGTGTCAATAAAAAAATCGCCATGATGACCGAAGCCATTGAAAAAGATAAGGAGGATGTGGAGGCAAGGGTGGCAGAGATGTACAACGGCAAGGAGTATTATCTGTTTATTTACAAGACATTCAGAGACATACGGATTGTTTACGCCCCGCCTGTGTCCATCGGCAAATTCGGCGGTGAAACTGATAACTGGATGTGGCCGCGGCATACCGGCGATTTCTCTTTCCTCAGGGTATATGTGTCACCTGACGGAACAGGCGCCGGTTACAGCCCGGATAATATGCCCTATAAACCTGAAGTGTGGCTTAAAGTCGCCGGCAACGACCTGAAAGAAGGGGATTTCACTTTTGTTCTTGGATTTCCCGGCTCCACTACCCGTTACCGCACTTCCAATTCGGCCGAATGGAACCTGAAACACAATTATCCCTTCTCTATCCAAAATTTTGCGGAGATCATCAGCCTGCTCGACCAGCTTACTGAAAACGATCCTGAAGGCCGTCTCAAAGTCGCCAGCCTCAGGTCAGGACTCTCAAATGTGAAAAAAAACTACGAGGGGAAAGTGGATGGCATGATCAAGACAGATTTTGTGCAAAAAAAACTTGACTTCGAGAAAGACTTCATGGTGTGGGTGAACGGGGATCAGAAAAGAAAGGAAAAATTCGGAAATATCCTGGATGGAATCAAAGGCACTTACAAAATGCTTGAAAAAACAAAGGACCGGGATAATGTGGCAGGTCTCCTGCAGGGGCTGGGCGGAACACAGCTGGGAGTGGCCATGCAGCTTTACGACATAGCAAAAGAGATGGCCAGGCCTGAAGATCAAAGAGAACCCGGATATAACGAAGATTTGCTGGCAGAAATGGAAAACACCATGGAGTTCGCCTATTCCTCATATTATGAACCTGTGGACAAAGCTTTGATGGTCAGGATGTTGAAAATGGTCAATCAGCTGCCTTCCGGGCAGCGGATCGCGGGAATGGAATATATTTTCAACGATCCTGCCAAAAGCCCTGAACAGTTTGTGGAGGATGCCTTTGCCACATCAAAACTAAATGATCCGGAATATGCCGTAAGCCTCGTGAGAAAAACTCCCGGTGAACTGGAAGCTTTGAACGATCCCTTTATTACCATCGCTTCATCTGTCTGGCAGATGCAACAGGAAACCAATGAAGTTTATCAGGAGTTCGCCGCAAAGGTGACCGATCTGAGAAAACAATATATCACTGCCCTTTACGAATGGAAGGGATCGACCCTTTATCCGGATGCCAACAGCACCATGAGGTTCACCTCAGGTCCGGTGAAAGGTTACAGTCCTGATGATGCAGTCTGGTACCGTCCGTTTACCACGCTGAAAGGGGTCATTGCAAAGGACACAGGCGAAGAGCCGTTCAATGTACCCGACGGACTGAAAAAGCTTTATCAAAGCAAAGATTATGGGCAATGGAAGGATCCGGTTTTAAATGACGTTCCTGTGGCTTTCACTCACCAGTGTGATATCACCGGAGGAAACAGCGGCAGCCCTGCATTGAATTCCAAAGGTGAGATCATCGGGGTGGTTTTCGACGGCAACTATGAGGCCATGATCAGCGACTGGCAATATGATTTCGACCTTCAAAGGGTGATCTCTGTGGATATACGCTATGTGTTGTTTGTGACAGAGAAATTCGGGAAAGCGGATTTCATTCTCAGGGAAATGGGTATCATGCAATGATCATCTGATCTTCAGCTCTTTTGATCCTTCGATGGGTATCCGGTTTCTTCAAGACATGATACAATCCTTTCAAAGGTGCGCTTAATATCATTATCCAGTCCGACAGAGAACCTTACCAGCCCTTCCGACATGCCCATTTCTTTTTGCATCGTTTCAGGCACCTCGGATGAGGTGCTTTTCCCTGAACAACTGAAAAGGGTTTTGAAGTAACCAAGGCTCACGGCAAGGTATCCCACACCGGACAGCTCAAGTTTTTCCATAAAGGCATTGGCCATTTCAGTGGTTTTCATATCGATGGCAAGCATGCCGCCGAAACCGAAATCCGGGTTCATCATTTTCTTCAGGGTCTCAAAACCGGGATGTTCTTCAAGCCCGGGATATATGACGGGCACACCTGCTTCCCTGAGATGCCTGGCAAGGTACATGGCATTATGACTGTGCTGCTTCATCCTTATATGAAGTGTGTGAAGGTTTTTCAGGATTTGCGCTGAACGTAAAGGGTCCAATACCGGCCCGAGCAGCATGGATGTGCCGTTGTTTACATCGATCAGGGAACTGACGAAGCCGACATCGCTGCATATTGCTCCGGCCACACAATCGTTTTTCCCGTTTACGAATTTGGTCAGACTGTAAACCGTGATGTCTGCTCCCAGTCGCGACGGGCTTACAATCATGGGGGTAAAGGTGTTGTCCACCACCAGTTTAATTCCGTACTTGTGTGCAAGCCGGGCAAGCGCAGGTATATCCGATATCTGAAGCATGGGGTTGGTCACCGTTTCAGTGTAAATAACACGTGTTTGCGGGGTGATCTCCTTTTCCACCGCTTCAATATCGCAAATGTTGACAAAGGATGTTCTGATGTTAAATTTGGGCAGGAAGTTGGCCAACAAGGCATAAGTGCCCCCGTAAGTGGTCATACTTGACACAATATGGTCGCCTGATTTGCATATCTGCATGATGGCATTGGATATCGCAGCCATGCCTGAAGCCGTTACCCATGCAGCTTCCGTACCCTCCATGGCGGCCATTGCATCAGACAAATACTTGTTGGTCGGATTCCAGTGACGGGAATATAAAAAACAACCCTCCGCTTCCCCCTGGAAGGTTTCAAGCATGGTGCCTGCCTGCATAAAGGTGTAGGTGGCTGAATCCGTAATGGATGGATTCACATCGCCGAATTCCCCGAATTGCAGCAGATCCTGAATATTGTTTGCGGGATCAAAAGTCATTGTGAATTATTTTTTGTCTGGCAGCAAATATATATGCTTTTATCATAGTCGGATCATAATAACCATAAATTTCTATCAAATTGTAATTAAACTGTGCATTATTTTTTAAAATTCATATTCATACAGGCATGGAATCATGCCCATGCGACTCCATCCATAACGATTTGGTGTATTGATAAACAATTCCAAAACCTTTAAATTTAAGCTGTTTATACATTATTGTATATTTTTTAAACATCTGTGTATTTTATAAACACCTCATTCAATGGACTCAATATTAGCCTCTTAACAGATTTTTTTCAAATAGTGTATATTTTTACCACACTACGGAGTGTTTAACAATTATGCAGAGAGGTGCCTATTACACTGTTATAGTGTGTGTTATGTGTGTTTTGCAATTGTGGTACGTGAATTGGCTATAAGGTTTTCGACATTTCAGATCATTGATTTTTTTAATCACTTTTTAAAAATATAGTTATGAAAGCGACAATTCTTTTTGTTTTGGGTGTATTTATCTTCGGAACAGTCAACACGGTTTATTCGGTTGCGAAGGAAAAAGACACAGCTTCAAAGGGCAGTCAGATTACCCTCCTGTGCACTCCGGATATGAAAGATCTTGCAGTTACCTGGATCGGCAATTATTCAGACGTTAATCCTGATGCGGAGATAAAACTGGTCACAATCAATCCGGGTGAATTGTCCGGAAAAACGATAGGCGAGCATAATCTTGCCCTGATTACAGGCGCTGCTGCCGGCATCTTAAGTGAAGACCCGGCATGGATGATGACCATCGGGCGCGATATTGTGGTTCCGGTGATCAATTCAAAAAATCCTTATCTGGATATCATCAATCAGAAAGGGCTGACCCTCAATGACCTGGCAGCGGTTTTCTCGAATCCTGATGTCAATGGCTGGGGTTCTGTTTTAGGTGGCGGTAACGACAAACCGGTGAATTTATATATATTGGATAATGAAACCATAAGAAAATCATTGCAAAGTTTTGCCGGCGAAATCCAAATGTCCTCCCGTATCGGGATTGTAAAGAGCGGCAAAGAGCTGGTCAGCGCCATACAAAATGATCCTCTTGGAATAGGATTTTGCCGGCTTACTGATGTCGTAAACCCAGGCACATCGGAACTCGAAACGTACATCAGGTTGCTGCCCATCGATAAAAACGGCAACGGGCAAATGGATTCTTTTGAAAAGATTTTCGACAATGCCAATGATTTTACAAGAGGAGCCTGGATCGGGAAATACCCCAGGGCAATGATCCATGGCCTGTACCTGGTTTCCAAAAGCTTACCCGACGAGCAGGCTGAAGTGGCATTTATTAAATGGATACTCACACAAGGCCAATCCGACCTTGAAACTTATGGGCATAACGGTCTGGTTTATAATGAAAGGCAGGCTAATCTTGAGAAATTCAACCATTACGAAATCATCGGTTCAGAAACCTCTGAAAACTATGCCATCCAGAAAATAGCACTGCTCATCCTGGTAATATTGGTGGCCGGTGGCATTGCTGCCAATCTCATTGTCAGAAGAAGGTGGAGGAAAAGCGGAGCGCCGGTCAGGAGTACCGGAGGGCCGAAAGTGATCACCGAAGAAAATCTTGTTCTGCCAAACGGCTTTTATTTCGATAAGTCACACACCTGGGTGTATATGGAAAAGGACGGTAATGTTAAGGTGGGAATAGATGATTTTCTTCCGCACGTTACAGGTAATTATACACGTGTTGCGATGAAAAATCCGGGCGATCCGGTCAGAAAGAATGAACATCTCCTGACCCTCATACAGGATGGCAAGCAATTGAAGATTTACTCCCCTGTATCAGGAAAAATAGTACACACCAACAAAAATCTTGTTACACATCCTGCCCTCATCAATTCCTCCCCTTACGATGCCGGCTGGCTTTACAGAATAGAGCCCTCCAACTGGCTGAGGGAGATACAGTTCCTGTTCATGGGTATGAAATACAGGGAATGGATCGGCAGGGAATTCCGCAAACTGAAGGACTTTTTAGCCGCTTCGGTAAATGCCGGTGAGGCCGGGTATGCAGTGGTGGCCTTGCAGGACGGAGGTGAACTGCAAAACAATGTGCTTCAGGATCTGAGTCCTCAGGTGTGGGAAGATTTTCAGAAGAATTTTATAGAAGTATGCGACTAAGATGGAACTTCATATTAACAAGATAAATAAACTGTAATGAGTATAAACCGGAGAAACTTTTTCAGGGCGATCGGTGTAACCGGTGCGACGCTGGCCCTGGGTAAAGATATAAAGGCAGCGCCGGAAGGTGAGAATGACGTTGAGTTCTACGGAATCCTGTATGATTCGACGCGTTGCGTGGGATGTCAGAGCTGTGAGTATGCCTGCGCCGAATCCAATAACCTTCCCGAGCCTGTGGGAGCCCCTGAAGTCGGGGTGATACGTAAAACCGATGAAACCAGGAGGACGGTGATTAACGCTTATGAAACCTCCAAAGGCGAGGTGTATGTAAAACGTCAATGTATGCATTGTAACGAGCCTGCCTGCGCAGCCGCCTGTCTTACACAGGCAATGCACAAATCAAAGGAAGGCCCGGTGATCTGGAGGGGTGAAAAGTGTATGGGTTGCCGGTACTGCATGATCTCATGTCCCTTTGATATTCCAAAATTCGAGTACCACAGCCCCAATCCCAAAATCACCAAATGCGATATGTGTTTCGATCGTTTTCAGGAAGGCAAACTGCCTGCATGCGTTGAAAACTGCCCTGCCGAGGCCCTCATGTTCGGGAAACGCAGGGAACTCATTGCAGAGGCGCGCAAAAGGATACTTGAAAATCCCGATGTGTATGTTGACCATATCTATGGGGAGAAAGAGGCAGGCGGAACGGCATTTATGTACCTCTCGCCGGTGCCTTTCGGGGAACTGGGCTTCAACACCAGGATACAAACCAGGTCGTACCCCGAACTCTCCAAAGGATTTTTATACAGCGTCCCCACAGTATTTGTCCTCTGGCCGGCCATGTTGCTGGGAATCCACGAAGCGACAAAAAACAATCACAATAAAACGGAAGAAAATGAGTAAAACAGATACTTCTTACATTGCCGGGGATAAGGATGAAAAAAGCATCTGGTCGTTTTTATTGGCCGAATTAAAGCCAAAAGGCAAATTCTTCACCCCATTCAACATCATTTCCCTGCCTGTAATGGTTCTGGGCCTTGTTCTCATTGTGATCCGTTTCTGGAAAGGCATAGGCTCAATAACGAATCTCACCCAGGAAGTCCCCTGGGGGCTGTGGATCGGCTTTGATGTCGTTACAGGGGTGGCATTCGCAGGCGGAGCTTATGTGATCACTTTTATGGTGTATATCCTTAACATGCGAAAGTACCATTCTATCGTCAGGGTCACTGTTTTGAACGGTTTCCTGGCTTACGTGTTTTATGCCGGGGCCCTGCTGCTCGACCTGGGACGACCCTGGAATGTGATCAACCCCATCATCGGGAACAATTTCGGGACCAGCTCGGTATTGTTTCTGGTGGCATGGCATTTTCTTTTGTATATGATTGCCCAGTTGATCGAGTTTTCACCGGCAATAGCAGAATGGATCGGAGCCCGGCGCGCACGGAAGATCCTTTCCGGAATGACACTTGCCGCCGTGATATTCGGGATCACACTCTCCACCCTCCACCAATCCGGGCTGGGAGCCCTCTTCCTGATGGCCAAAGAAAAGATACACCCTCTCTGGTATTCCGAATTTATCCCGATACTCTTTTTCGTTTCCAGTATTTTTGCAGGCCTTTCCATGGTGATCTTTGAAGGTTCCATAAGCCATAAGGTTTTTTTTGAACAGATCAGCGAAAAAAACCAAAAGGCCCACCACAGCATCATCCACGGATTATCAAGGATTTGCGCAGGGGCCATGTTCGCTTACCTTTTCCTGCATATCATCGTTTTTGTTCACGGGCAAAGGTGGACCCTGTTGAATACGCCGATGGGCTACTGGTACCTGACCGAAATGATCGGCTTCGTTATTTTTCCCATGATGTCATTTTATTACAGTTATCGGAAAAATAATGTCCTTCTTATTAAAGTGGCCTCCATCATCACGATGCTGGGCATCATTATCAACCGCCTGAATGTATCTGTCATCGGCTTCAGATGGGATGCAGCAGAGCATTATTATCCTTCATGGATGGAAATAGCGGTAACCCTGGCAGTGATCTTTACGGAGATATGGATATTCAGGTGGGTGATCAACCGGATGCCCGTGTTACGGGAACCTCCCGCCTGGGTGAATGAAAATAAATAGTTCGTTTTAAAAAGTTTGACGTAAATAAAAAAACATTAAAATCTTATAATCATGGACGGATTCACTTATCATGACATTTTTGCGACCAAAGGCATTGAATACCTGGTTATCATCGCTTTTCTCATCCTCCTGGTCCCTTTCTGGGTACTCATGAACAAAAAATCTCAGATTAAAGCCCGGATTCAACAATCCATCGGAGCGCTTACAGCGGGTATATTAAGAATACCACAGGGCATTTTTTACAGCAAAACCCATACATGGGCATTTATGGAGAAATCAGGCGCCGCTAAGATCGGACTTGATGATTTTCTGCTTCAGGTGGTGGGCAACGTCAGGATTAGCTCACTGAAAACAAATGGCGAACATCTGAAAAAAGGCGATTTGCTGGCTGAAATTGATCAGAACGGAAAACGGCTTAAAGTGCTGTCACCCCTTTCCGGTGAAATAATAAGTACGAACAAGCTGGTACTGGAAAGCCCTGGCCTGCTCAATCAGGATCCTTACGACCGGGGATGGCTTTATGCCATAAAACCGGCAGACTGGAAGGCGGAAACAGCTTCTTTTTTAATGGCAGGCGCAGCCACGAATTGGCTGCATAAGGAGATTGAACGGTTAAAGGATTTCCTGGCGGTATCTTTGGGGAAACATTCCCATGAGCCTTCCCTCATGGCGTTGCAGGAAGGCGGTGAACTACGGCGCAATGTGCTTGCTGAACTGGACGGGGATGTGTGGAAGGATTTTGAGAAAACATTCCTGATGTGATGATGAAAAATAATAAAACGAAAAGCATGGTGATTGAAGGTTTTTTAGTATTTTGCAGCAATAAAAAGGTTGTCACAGGAGGATAACAAAAATCTTTGACTTTATGGCGCCAGGCAAAAATACCGGTCCGGAAAGAAACCCGGCCGCCGGATTTTTCCGGAGGTTTAAAGCCTTCCGGTCATCCATCTACGGCAGGGTGATATATATCATTACCATCCTGGCCGTCATATTATTCATTTCCTACAGCGTGATCTTCAGATCGGTGTACAAAGAATATCTGAACACAACCATCAGGCAATTCGGAAACAATGTGGTATCCATTGTGGGAGGCGCATTGTACAATTCGATGTTGCTCAACGACAAAGGTGCAATGCAGGGGACAATGGACATCATCCACAACATGCCGGGAATTGACGAGGTAAACCTTTACAACCACCGTGACATTCTGGTATATTCGTCTCAATCACCCGGAACCAACGGCCACAGCAGCCCGGACTGCCTGAGCTGCCATCCCGACATGAAGTCCATGTTCCCGGTCCGGGAAAACTCATACAGGATCATTGACGAAGCCACTTCCTGTGCCATGAACACCTCGGGAATAGGTCACAGGCAGCTTTTCATCCGTTCCCCCATTTATAATGACATCTCATGCTACACGAGCTCATGCCATGCCCACAGCGAGACGGAGGAAGTGCTTGGGTCGCTGATCATCAAAATACCGCTCAAAGAAATTGACAATGCGATAATCAAGTCGTCGCAAAACTTTTTTTTGGTGGCATCAATGGCTACCCTTCTGCTTGTCTTTGTCCTCATAATTTTTACCCGGAAACAAATCAAGAATCCGCTGAATGAACTGTTATTGGCGAGTCAGGCGGTGGCGAAGGGCGACAGGACCATGCGCCTGGAAATAAAACCCGGATTGCTGGAGGATATGAAAATGGTGTCTGTTGCCTTCAATAATATGCTGGATAGCCTTCATCACGCCAACAAAGAACTGGAAAACTGGTCGCATCAGCTTGAATATAAAGTACAGAAAAAATCAGAAGAGCTCTCCGAAATCCAGAATGAGCTGATTCATGTGGAAAGAATAGCCTGCCTTGGCAAACTGTCTTCTTCGGTGGCGCACGAGATCAATAATCCGCTGGCAGGTGTGTTGACATACACAAAGCTGGTTCACAAGCAGTTAAGCAAACTTGAGGTGGATGCCAAATCGAAAGAGTCGATGTTGAAATATCTGAGCGTAATTGAATCGGAAACAAAAAGATGCGGGGATATCGTGAAAGGGCTGTTGGACTTCTCGAGGAAAGACCAGGAAAACTTCGAAAACAAACACCTGCATAAAATTCTGAAAGAGACTTATGAGCTGATGGCCCATCAGATGAAAATAGCAGATATCCATTTCTACACCGATTTTACAGCCCATCCTGACCTGGTATATTGCAGTGAAAATCAAATAAAACAGGCTTGTGTCGCCATTCTTGTCAATTCGATGGAAGCCGTCGGTGAAAACGGGGAAATAATCATTAAAACCATAAATCCCGATGAAGGGCACATCAGGATCGACATTTCGGATAATGGTATTGGCATTTCACCGGAAGCCTTACCCCACATTTTTGAACCCTTCTTCTCAAACAAGCAAAAAACAAGCGGTATAGGCCTGGGTCTGGCCATAGTGCATGGCATTGTGCAAAGCCATAACGGAAAAGCAGAAGTTAGTTCGGAACCGGGCAAGGGAACCACCCTATCTTTTATCCTGCCCCTGGTACAGAATAAAGAAAATCAAAATGACAAAAAAGATTTCATTACTCATCGTTGACGACGAGGAATCGGTAAGGGATTCCTTGTACAACTGGTTCATTGAAGATGGCTACCTTGTAGAATGTGCAGAAAATGCAAAGGAAGCCTTGTCGATGCTTGAAGCACAAAATTATGACATCATCCTCGCCGACATCAAGATGCCCGGGATGGACGGCCTCGAAATGCACAGAAGGATCAAATCGCTGAACAGGGAGGCCATTGTCATCGTCATGACTGCTTTTGCATCTGTTGAAACGGCAGTTCAGGCCCTGAAAGACGGGGCTTATGATTATGTGACCAAGCCCTTCGATCCTGATGACCTTTCGCATCTCATCAGGAATGCCGCGGGCCATATCAACCTGCAGGCTGAAAACGAAGCCCTGAAAAGCAAGATCGTATCCCTCGAAAACATAGAAGACATAATCGGCAACAGCGAAGGGATGATCAGGGTGCTTAAAGATGTTGAAAGCGTGGCCCAATCGAGTTCGTGTGTGATTATCACCGGTGAGAGCGGAACAGGGAAAGAGCTGATTGCAAGGGCAATACACTCGAACTCCTCCAGAAAATACTTTCCCCTGGTCACAGTCCATTGCGGGGCCTTGTCGGAAAGCCTGCTCGAAAGCGAGTTATTCGGTCACGAAAAAGGGGCTTTCACCGGGGCTATGTTCAACAGGAAAGGCCGCTTTGAAATGGCCGACGGAGGCACTATTTTCCTTGACGAAATAGCCACCATTTCCGGGAAAATGCAGATCGAACTGCTGCGTGTTCTGGAAACCAAGTCGTTTATGCGGGTGGGGGGCAACAAAGAGATCAAATCCGACTTCAGGGTGATTTGCGCCACCAACAGAGACCTGAAAAAGCTGGTCGAATCCGGGGCCTTCCGTGAAGACCTCTACTACAGGCTGAACGTGGTGAATATTACCATCCCTCCCCTGCGTGAAAGGAAACAAGATATCCCGATGCTGGTGGAGCACTTTGTCAGCAAATACTGCACTGCCATGAGCAGGGACCTCATTACCATCAACCAGGCAGCATTAAGCCAGCTCGAAGAGTATGATTTTCCGGGAAATGTGCGTGAACTCGAAAATATGATCGAAAGGGCCATTGTTATTGGAAACGGGAAAGAGATTACCGTGAAAGACCTGCCGCTGGGTAAAGACAGCATCAGCTCCAATTATGAAAGCCTTGACGACCTTGAAAAAAAATTCATCCTTGAAGTCCTGACCAAATACGGCTGGAACATCTCCCGCTCAGCCAGGGCATTGAAAATAGACAGGGTTACTTTGTATAACAAAATAAAGAAGTACGGGCTCAAATCATCCAGATAAAACTTCCCGCCGGCATGGAACTAAAGGTGAATGATAAAAACATATTGTTGATCTCTTTCGGTCATTTCGAGAAATATTATCTCACCACCTTAGCTGAAGATATCCTCTGCCGGTTTCTGGTGCCTGTCATCATTGAAGAAAGTTATATTGACCTCAATGAATATTATGACCCTGCAAGAAGGCAGTACGACGGCAACAGGCTGCTCAGGATGGTCGATTCCTTAGCCCCTGCAGAGCATTTCAAAAGCATCGGCCTGTTCCGCACTGACCTTTTCATACCCATCCTGACCTTCATCTTTGGTCAGGCTTATTTCAAAGGGAGGACAGGCATTGCATCGATATACCGGCTCAGGAATGAGCAGTATGGAATGGAGAGAGACGACAGCCTGCTGCTGGATCGTCTGAGCAAGGTAGTTATCCATGAACTGGGGCACACCTTTGGCCTGGTGCACTGCCATGTACCTGACTGTGTCATGAGGTCGGGTACATACGTGGAAGACATCGACCAGAAAAAAAACAAGTTCTGCAGCAAGTGCGAGGAATTGATCGGAACAGAGTATTGTACATGATCAAGACTACATGAAACATAATGATCAGTAACATTGAACATAGAGGAAATCAATAAAGGGATGAGTTGTGAACGGCCATGTGCCTTTGTTGCCAACTGTCGGTCCTTGACACCCCCTCCCCGCTAATCATCCAACGTGATTACAAATTAATCCCCGCAGCAGCCCCCCGATTGGTTGCCTTGATTGCATTTTTTTATAAATTGCGGACTGGTTGGTTTAAGTGAGTATTACCAAAAAAACACTATTTTTGAAGTATGAATTCAGGAAATGAAATATTGAAAAAATTAAAGGAATTAAAACCTAATCTTTATAAGGAATATTCCGTCAAGGAAATAGGTCTGTTTGGTTCTTTTTCTGATGAGACATTTAATGATCAAAGTGACATTGACTTACTTGTCGAACTTGAAAAACCTATTGGATGGAAATTTTTCACATTAGAAATTTATCTCGAAAAAATATTCAATCGAAAAATAGATTTGGTGACAAAAAATGGCTTAAAAGAACAAATTAGGGAAAAGATATTAAACCAGGTAAAATACGCTTAATTGAATAAAGAGAACCGTACATACATTATGTATTTGGAAGATATTCAACTAGCCATGTATCGAATCGGGGAATATATTCAAGGCATGGATTTCCGGAAATTTAAACAAGACTTTAAAACTGTTGATGCAGTAATAAGGAATTTTGAAGTAAT
>JAFGME010000188.1 GCA_016927695.1 Bacteroidales bacterium | reverse complement strand
ATTCCTATAGCCCACCGGTTAGGACTTTATCATGTAAAAAATGAGCTTGAGGAATTGTGGATGTTGCACAGCCAGAAGGAAGTGTATGAAGCGATAGCTCAGAAGATGAAGGAGTCAAGAGTTAAACAAAATGCTTATATACAGGATTTTATCAACCCCCTTCAACGGGAACTAATAAAGCAGGGTTTTGATGTGGAAATTAAGGGAAGGCCCAAATCCATCTATTCGGTGTGGCGGAAGATGAAGAAGCAGAATGTTGAATTTGAGGAGGTTTACGACCTGTTTGCCATCCGGATTTTGATCAGTTCTCAGGGGAAAAATGAAAAGGCCGACTGCTGGCGTGTGTATTCTATTGTTACCGACATTTATCCACCCAATCCGAAGAGATTGCGCGACTGGATTTCTACCCCCAAAGCCAGCGGCTATGAGTCGCTACACACTACAGTGCTGGGCCCAGGAGGCAAATGGGTGGAGGTCCAGGTCAGGACGAAAAGAATGGATGAAATTGCCGAAAAGGGCCTCGCTGCGCACTGGAAGTATAAGGAAAGCGCAACAGGAAAAGATCAGGAAGAATGGATGAACCGGATCAGGGAGGTGATCGAACATCCCGATTCGGAAGCGGCGGATATCATAAATATCTCCAGGGTTGAGCTGTATTCTGACAGAATTTATGTATTTACTCCGGAAGGTGATCTTAAAAAGTTGCCTTCAGCTTCAACCGTGCTTGATTTTGCGTACGACATCCATTCAAGTTTAGGCGATATGTGCAGTGGCGCTAAAGTCAACGGCAGGATAGTGCCCATCAGGCATGTTCTTCAAAATGGGGACAAGGTGGAGATCATCACCTCAAAAAACCAGAAACCCAAACTCGATTGGTTGAATTTTGTGATTACACCCAAAGCCAAAACAAAAATAAAAAGGGCTTTCAGGGAAGAAAAGATGAGGTCCGCCGAAACAGGAAAGGAAATACTCCGGAGAAAACTGCGCAACAGGAAAATTCCGTTCAGCGACCTGATCATTGACAAACTCATTAAACATTACAAGCTTAAATCATCCATTGATCTATACTACCTGATTGCTACCGAAAAGATCGACCTTGCCGATATCCGGCGGATCATCGGAAAGAGTGAACATGAACAGACGGCAGCCGAATCAAAGGTACCGGTTAAAGAACCTTTGAAAGAATCCAGAGAGACTTCGCCTTTGAGCGAAGATCTGATGCTGCTTGAGCAAAAGGTGGGTATGTTGAATTACAAGCTTGCCAAATGCTGTAACCCAGTTCATGGGGATGAAGTGTTCGGGTTCATCGCCATTGGCAAAGGGATTACCATCCACCGTGAAGACTGCCCCAATGCCGGATCGCTCCGTTCCAGATATAAGTACCGTATTATTAAGGTCGACTGGCGTGAAATTGAGAAAGATAAAAACTATGTTACACCTATTGTGGTTGAAGGGAGAGACGATGTCGGGATATTGAACGGGATCACCTCGGTGATTTCCACTCATTTTGCCGTCGATATTGTTTCTGTTAAGGTCAATACCAAAAGCAAAGGTAAATTTGAGGGCGTATTCAAGGTCAGGATCAGGGATATTCAACACCTTCAAAATCTGATTGATAAAATCAAAAAAGTGAAAGGAGTGACGAGGGCGGAAAGATTGGATACATTACAGAAAATATAAAAATATTGCCGGGCGTGCTTAAAGAAGGATATTGCTATGATTTTTTAATTGCCGGAGAAGTTGAACTACCTGACGGGTACGTTTACTTTAAACTAAGGGATCCCAACGGTTTTCAGCATCTTTTGAGCAAGGATTTTTACCGGCACTATAATCTTAAACCGGGAACCACTGTTTCCTGCCTTATTTCGAGGGTCAATTGCAGCGGACAGGTTTTTCTTGAACCTGTTCATCCGTTTTACAGAAACGGAGAATCTTACCCTTTCAGGATCAAAAAAACGGAAGGTTTCGGGACTTCTGATACCGGGCAGCCGAAAGTATTGTTAACGGACCGGTACGACAATGAATTTCTGTTTCCGGCCGCTGCTTTTGGAGAAAATATTCATGAAGGCATGCAGGTGTTTTGTCTTGTGGAAAGAATTAAAAGGGGGGTGCCGGTGCTTTGCCCTCAAAAATATCTGGAGGGTTTCGACACTCTTGAATCAGGCCGGGATTATTCTTTCGATGTGACCTCAGTTATGGTTTTTGGCCACCGGGAGGAGTACTATATCCTCGAAAAAAGCGGATTTCATTTCAGATTGAGGAAGAAGTATTACAGGCATTATGGTTTTGGGCCGGGCGACAGCATCGGGTGCGTCTGTATAAAAGGGAATGGAATACCCCGTCTTGAGCCGGTTCATCCCTTGTTCAAAGTGGGGCAAATATACAGTTTTGAAGTGTTGGAACAGATGCAGGCGACTACTTCCGGCGATGTTGTTAAGGACATGCTGGTATTAAAAAATCCCGCAGGTAAGAGCATTCATGCTGAAATACCTGCGGGATCCGTCTTTCATCTTTCTGACCGCATTCAGGGTAGGGTTACTTCAATAACATTCGGTATACCCTCAGTAGAGGTGTTTCCCTGAAGCCGCTAACCCTGTTTTGAATCGCGTGTATTAATACAGCACCACCCTTTCGGTATGGTTATTATACCTGAAAAGGTAAATTCCCTTTTGCAAATGGCCAAGGTCCATTTTTACATCGTGTTCCTGTATTCTGATTTGTTCCACAGTTTTACCGGTAAGATCAATTATACTGATTTCTTCTCCGGTGGTTCCTGAATTGAGCCTGAAACGGACTATTCCGTCGCTCGGATTGGGGAAAACACTAAAATGGTTGTTCTTTTGAACTTCATTGATCCCGATCCCCCCTGAAGGAGAGGTTGTAAATGAAGTGAGATAAATCTGGTCGCCGGAATTGTTTCCATTGCCATTGGCAGCATTGATGGCTGCATAAAATGTGATGTCGCCGGCTTCTACGGCAGGAGCTGTCCAGTTGAACATCCACGTTGATGCAGTGTCGAGCAGCGGTACTGTTCCGGCAATGGTGTGTGTAACAGCGTGGTTGTTGTTGGTCAGTTGGGTCATTCCGGGCATTCCGGCTATGGTTATAGCGCCCACTTTATTGCCCTGTGCGTCTTCTGCAGTGGCTTCAAAACCAAACTTCTCTGCGTCAGGGTGGATTCCGACAACAACAATGGTGTATTCCACTCCGGGTTCGTATCCTAAAGGCCCCATACTGCCCAGAATCCAGAATTCCTGGCTGATGGCTGTTCCTGAATGGCACTGTGTGCAGTTTTGTCCGCCGTCTCCGGGCGAGCCGGTTTTGGCGCCTGGTGATCCGGAACCGGACATTAACCCTGATGTGAAAAGTATAAAAAGCGCCGGTATGGCCAGGATAAATACCAAATAATAGAGTTTTTTCATAACAGATAATTTAAGTGGTTAGTCTGTCAGCAAAGATACAACAATTTGTCTCCGGTCAACAAATAAATGGCAGGAAGGTTACCCTGAAAATGACCGTTGTGCGAAAAACCGGATAAAAGCCATTGTTTTCTCCTTTGCTTCCAGAAATCCCATGTGCCCCACATTTCCTAAAATGAGTGTTTCGGAATGCATGGGAAGGGAAGCCTGCTCCATCATAACATTCAGTGGCATCCGGCTGTCTTCTTTCCCGGCGATGAAGGCAACAGGAAAACCGGCTTTGCGCAGTACACCCTGTCTGTCAACCCTTACTTTCATCCCCTCCAGCGCAGCGATGATGGATGCCGGCGAGATTTTACCTGCCCTCATCTGCAATTGTTCGATGTCATGAAGAAGCCGGATCCTGCTGTCTTTGGCAAAAAGGGCGGGAATAAACGTGTGAACGAAAGTTTTGTGGCTGCCCGCCACTGCCCTGATTGCCCTGTCACGGTTTATT
>JAFGME010000187.1 GCA_016927695.1 Bacteroidales bacterium | reverse complement strand
GCAATCCCCGGAACTCAAAGTTTAACAACTCCTTAATTGCATGATCCGTGCATTTCTTCCATGACTTTATCTATTTTTGCATTCTATGATTAAACACATTGTACTGATCAGGCTGAAACAAACTGACCGGCAGGAGATAAAGGAGAAGAACGCAGATAAACTCAAAGCGTTGCTGGAATCCCTTGTAAGCATCATTCCTGAAATCAAACATCTGGAAGTTGGAAAAAACTCCGGCACGAGAAACGCCGCTTATGACCTTGCTCTTGTCACTGAATTCAATAATACCGCAGATCTCGACATTTACAGGAATCACCCTGAACACATCAAGGTACTCAATTTTCTAAAAGAAATAACCCATGATACCGCAGTGGTTGACTATGAGTTTTAACAGCAACATATTCTCCTTTGGATATTTCAGCAGGATCATTGTCATTTTCCTGGCATCACTTTCAATGTCAGGGTGTATTGAGGATGAACTCCCTTTCGATAAAATCAAATCCCAGAACTGGGAATCTCAATGGGCAATTCCCCTGCTTGATACACGTGTGCAGTTGGACGATCTCGTCAATGATTCCCTGACAATGATTGAGGAGGGCGCCGACGGACTGATTTCCTTTGTTTATGAAACGGACAACCTTATTACACTCAATGCCGCACAGGTGGTGACCATTCCCGACCAGTCGTTCAACGTTTCACAGGATTATCTGCTGCCGCCACTCCAGGCAGGGGAGGAGGGCATTGTTCCGCTCAGCCTCCCTCTTGAGTTCACAACGGATACTGCCGGACAAAGAATTGACAGCCTGTATCTGAAAAAAGGAAATTTCTACCTGAAGGTTATCTCCAATCTCAACAGGAACAATGTGAGGGCGGAAATCACACTTCCATCGCTGATCAGGCGTGAAGGCAGGGACACCCTGAAATTTACTTCCGATGTCAGCAATCCCTCCGGAAGCAGCCTTGTGACACGGGATACTACCATAAGCCTTGAAGGCTTTATCATGATTTTTAACAAGGACGTTTTCACTCAGAACAGGATTACCCTGAAAGCTGTCATCAGGTATATCGAAGACGGAAATCCCGACCAGTCGCCTTATTCCCTGGTTCTGGAGAACAGCTTCAGCGATCTTGAATATGCATCTGCTTTTGGCTACCTGGGAGGATACATGTATCTTATGAAAGACACCCTTGTCCTGGAAGCGCTGAAACTGAATGAAGACAACGAGTTTACATTCGCCTCCGGCAGTGTCACACTCGATCTTACCACACACAATTCCATCGGCGCTCCGCTGCAGCTCACAATAAATGACTTTTATGCCTTTCATGAAAACAGTGGGAACACATTGCAGGTGGAACTCGGAACCACAGTCTTTGATCTTGATTATCCCGCTTATTCAGAGGTGGGCCAATATGCCGTTTCGTATTTTAATTCCGTTGAATCCAACCTGAATGAGGTGCTCAACGATTCCTATTCCAGGTTTTTTATTGAAACGGAAGTGCTTATGAATCCTGAGAATGACTCAACGGTTTTGAATTTTGTGCTGGACTCCAGCCGGGTAAAGACAAACATTGAAGTGGCGCTGAAACTGTTCGGGTCGCTCAGTTCCTTTATGATTGCCGACACAGTCGGTTTCGATGCCGGTGTCGTTGACGACCTGAGCAGCGTATCCTTTTCCGTGCTTACAGAAAACCTCTTTCCGGTTTTTGGCGACATCAGGGTGTCGTTTCTTGATTCACTGGATTATTCCCTTTTCGATCTTATCCCGGAGGGGGAAAATCTATTGACCGCTGCCGCCATGAGCGGACCCCCTTCCTACAGGGCTGTCAGCCCGTCAGTAAAGGAAATGCAGATACCTGTGCAGGCAGAAAACCTGGAACTGATGAGGCAGGCAAGGAAAATTGCATTGTCGGTTACCCTCTCCACTCCGGAAGGGCAGGTGGTCAAGATATATTCTGATTACTATGTGAGGTTTCGCATGGGAGTCCTGGCAGGGGTTGAATACTGATGCAGCCATGAGAATGATGAAAAAAATAAAGCCGCTCCTGCTTACAGCCCTGATCATGTGCATGGCCGGAAGCGCCGGCAGGGCTCAGGTTTCACGGTCGGCATACTTTCTTGAAGATTTACCTGCTTCCAGCCTCCTTAATCCGGCCCATCACCCCAATTGTAAGCTGTATGTGAACCTGCCCGTGATCAGCTCTTTTTATATCGGTTTCGACAGCCCTTTTTCGTTTGACGACCTCACCTCCCCTTGGCCGCAGGGAGATTCCCTCTATATCGACAGGGAAAAGGTTCTGTTGCGCCTTCAAAACAGGAATTACTTCAACTTTGAGCTTTACAACGAGCTGGGCCTTGTGGGGGTGAACCTGGGAAGGCATTACCTGAATTTCGGAATAGCAAAAGTGTTTTTTACCAAGTTTGTATTTGATGACGACCTGATGCGCCTGATGCTGTATGGCAACGGAAGCCCCGGCCTGATCGGCAAACGAATGGAAATCGACAGGAACGGATTGAACATCACATCGTATCATCAATTCGGTTTAGGATACGGGCTCAGGGTGAATGACAAACTGACCCTGGGTGTAAAACTAAAATACCTCAACGGCGCCTTTAATGTCTGGATGAAGAAGGCTTCCTTCAGCTTGTATACGGAACCCGGCTCTGGCTACCCTCTTACGGTTTCCAGCGATATTGAACTCTACACCTCTTCCACCATCAGCGATTTCGACGATATGATCGACCAGATAGAGGGATATAAATGGTTTGACATGTCAGGAAACCACGGGTATGCAATGGATCTGGGGGTGAAGTACTTTCCGGCGGAAAAGCTTGGACTGAGCGCCAGTGTGGTTGATCTGGGAAGCATCACCTGGAAAGAGAATGTGAAGAATTTCAACTCTCATTCCCCGGCAAAGGATTATACTTTCACCGGCTTTGACCTGACGGATTTTGTCATTGATGGCTCAGTGACCGACACGGCTAAGATTCTTGACACACTGAAGGTTCACTTCGGGCTGACCGAAACCCATGCCGCCTACACCTCGCATTTAACACCCAAAGGATACCTGGGTGGCCGTTACAACCCGACGAAAAAGGATGCCCTGAGTCTTTTGGTAAGAAATGACTTTGTGGAAGGAACCTGGCAACCCGGGATCACTGCCGGCTACCAAAGGAAATTTTTTAATTTTCTTACACTTTACATCAATTACTCCGTCATCAGCAGAAGCTACTCAAACATCGGGCTGGGCGCTATTATTGAAACGGGTGTCTTCCAGTTTTTCATCCTGAATGATATGGCTTATGCCCTGATGGAACCGGCCCTGGCAAAGAATTATAACCTCCATTTCGGCATTGGCTTTAAGTTCTGGAAAGAAAAGGAAGAACCCGCTATGGAAGATACGGATATTGACACTCAGCCGGATGATCAGGATTGATGACTGCCGGAGTAAATGCCTTGGGTGCTGAAGACAAGCTGCAGCAATGAAATGTTTGACTATTTTTACCTGTTGGTTGTAAAATAAAAACATGAGAAGGTTTCTGTGGGTTTATTTCATATTCAACCTTATTCTGTCGGGTTATTATATTGACAGCTGGAGCAACTCCAATACGGTTTCACGCGCTCTGCCCATCATTACATGGTATGAGGAAGGGACCTTTAAAATAGATAAATACCATAAACTCACCTGTGACAAAGCATTTGTAAATGACCATTATTATACGGATAAAGCCCCTTTGCCCACATACGCGGTTCTCCCCTTTTTCGGGCTGATGAAATCACTGGGAGTTGTCAAACCCGATGAAAATGGTAATTTATGGGGAAAACATGTGTTATTGCTGGGTAGTTTCCTTTTGGCAAGCTTACCGTTTGCCCTTATTCTGTTGTCGTTGTTTAAAAACCTGCAGTCAAAAAATGTCTCACTTTCGCCAGTCCTGCTTTCCATGCTTCCGTTTTATGGGTCATTTATTTTTGTATTTGCGGGTACTTACTTTTCTCACCTCTTTGCCGGATCTCTGCTTTTATTGTCTTATACATTTCTGAAACGAGACCAGTTTTTTATTGCAGGGATTTTTGCCGGTTTAAGTTTTTTAAGTGAATATAACCTTGCAATATTCATTTTCATGCTTGGCATTATGATACTGGTAAGGTACAGACGTATCAAGCCTTTTATGTTTTTTTCATGTGGAATATTGCCTTCGCTGCTTTTCATTATATATTATAACAGCCTGTTCTCGTCCTCACCTTTCACATTCATGTACAAGCACCATAACTTCACTGAACTGGAAGTAAATTACATATTTGTCCTGCCCGGCATTAAATCAATCTGGGGATTAAGCTTCAGCCCGTACCGCGGGATGTTCTTTTTTGCACCTGTATTACTATTGCTGGCGTATGTATTATATGTGAGAATGAAATCCGGGGCAGTAAAATCTGTTTTAAAAAGTTATCTTTTTTTCCCTTTTCTGGTTTACTTTATATGCATGGCATCATATTTTGCGTGGTGGGGAGGGTGGACGTACGGGCCACGGTTGTTGCTTGCCGTTATTCTGGTTGTGGTTTATGAAGGAATTATCCGGATTTCTGATCAGAAACTCCCGGCGCTGCTTTTTTTTATACTGACAGCTTTCGGATTAGTGATAAATTTTGCCGCTAAATTCTCCATCGTTTACTCGGCCCGTACCGGAATCATGAACCCTTTTAAAGAATTGGCCTTAAAACAGCTGTTTGAAGGGAATTTCAATCCCAATAACATTTTAAACCTTGCTTTTGGAACCGGGGCAGGATGGGCAGCCCTGATATTCACAGCCTTGTTTACTACCGGGCTGATATTCTTAACTGTATGGTACAGGAAGCTGAAGAATAACCAAAATGCGGAAAAAACCGTAGCGGATTCATAGCTTATCAGGGCTTCAGGTCAATAAACTGCAGAATCAGCTCGATCCGCATTTTCTTTCCAATGCCCTGAATTCACTGGGCACTTTATTTGCAAACAATGAAACTCAAAAGCAGAAAAATTCCTGAGCCGCTTTACGGAGCTCTTTCACGCTGTAATCAGGAATTCTGAAACGATTGAGTGTGCATTGGATGAAGAAATATAGATCACCCGTAATTCTGCGAAAACCTCTGTGAAACTCAGCGTGAAACCCTCTCCCCCCTTTTGCAGGAGAATTTTCCACGGGGATGGGAAGGCTGAAATTTGCAGGGCAGATTTATGAACATTCTGCAGGATCATTCGATTACGACAACGGCACCGACAACGATCGGGACAACGATACCGGATTCAAAACCAGCATTTTATGCCACTCAGCGTAACTCCGCGAAAACCTCTGCGGAACTCTGCGGGAACCCTCTTCACTCCTTTGCGTGAATCTGAGCAAACCTCTGCGCCAGACGGCGGGAGAAAAAATTTGTGCCGGTTTACAGTTTTTACACACAAAACCATTGTACGCGCCATCTTGAACAACAAGCTGTAGGGAGTCAATCTCTCACACACCTGAATCCTACGGTCGCATTCCTTTCAAATCCCGGCGAAACCCTGAGCAGCATCTGCGTTTGATCCAGCGGCTGCGGACCTCCTTTGATGTACCAGCCGCTCGATGTGGGATTGTAATAGCTGCCCCCCCTGATGATGATGAAATAATAGCTCCCGTTATCATACATATCCTGTGTAAGCTGCCAGACATTTCCCACCATGTCTTCCACACCAAAGGGACTTGCTCCTTCAGGATGACTGCCTGCAGCAGTGGTATGCCCCAGGTTGTAATTGCATTTCGTCGGATCCGGCTGATTGCCCCACGGATACATTCTTCCGTCCCCTCCCTGTGCGGCATACTGCCACTCCGCTTCGGTGGGCAACCTTTTTCCCTTCCAGCGGCAGTATGCCCATGCATCTTCAAGACTGATATGAACGACAGGATGATCGGCCAGGGTGTCACTGAATTTCTCATTCTGCCAATGTTTCAGATAATTCGAGGTGTCTTCGGGAAAGTATCCGGAAGATGTAATAAATGCCTGGTAGTCCGAATTTGAAACCGGGTATTTATCCATAAAGTATGAGTCGGTAAATTCAATTTCCCGCTCAGGATAAGCAGGGTAGGGGATGAATCTCCCGTCCACATCCAGCCTGAATCTGAATTTTCCGGCGGGTACCTCAACCATTCCCTGCGGCGTTTCCTGTGCAGGGGAGGTGCGTTCCATAGTGTTTTCCAGCCTGGGGCTTCCGGGATTCAGATATACAATCCTTTCATCCACAAGCTCCTTTTCATGGAAAAGCTGAATGGTGACCTTCCCTTCATATCGCCCGAAAACATCATTTATCCTGATTCTCACCGGGAGCATATTGTATACGTATGGATTTTTACCGTAGGAAGGCCGGTCTTCCCACATCCTTACAATGTGTTCACGGGGGCCATCAATGAAAAGCGAATCGCTGGTCGATACTATTCCTAAAAGTACGGGTAATTCAGCCACACAGTCGATGCTTCCCTCCATTCTTGTGCCGGTGAATGATTGGTTATAACTGTCTGTATTTACAGGAAGGTAAAGTTTTCCGTTCAAAGTGTCGGGGATCAGCTCCTCATGACGCCAAAGTGAAACAAAATGTTTACCTGGACCGGGCTCTGTTTCGAAAAGAGGTCCTGTATAACCCTCCGGGATAAAACTCAGGACAGAATACAGAGTTTTGTCTTTTCCCGGCCATTTATTCACCCAGATGCTGTCTCTGACTGTGGGAATCAGGGGTGCCCAGTCCTGCGATTTAAAATTGGCTGAATTTTCCCTCAGCATCCTTAATGCTTCGCCCAGGTAACGGTAATCCTCCTCCATCCATTCCGGTCTGCCCGGGGCGAAGGTATTCAGTTCAATCCCGTACCCGTTAAAAAATGAGAGTGAGATTTCCCTCCGGATACGTCCCTGACTGAGCTGGCAAACCCTGAAGATCGAAAAATCAGGTTTTATCAGTTTGTTCAGATTCAACGGGGGAGGCATAAAGATGGCATCATGGACTCGTCCGGCAATGATACCGGGCATGTCTTTGACAATGGCCATACCTTCGCTGTACATAATCACCCCGGACTTTACACTGTCGGCAGCGTTTTGCAGTTCAGCGCTTGAGCTTCCCCTTGTATCGAGCACCACACCGTCCGTATCTGTGGCCCGGATAAGTCTTGCCATGGCTGTATAGGGATTTTCCCTCCGGGTGCTTTGATCCCAGGGATTAAAGGAAATGAAGAACCTGGTCCCCATGCTTTTTGCAAAAGCTGACAATTCGTTGATTTTTTTCAATCCTCCGGGCAGGTCTTCATACAGATCCCATTGATTCCGTTCATCCAGTCCCAGGGCCGGCCAGGTCGGCCAGATTCCAAAAACATCATACCCGCCTGTCAGATGCCTGGTTTTCGCCAGAAACTCTTCAAACCTGTAACCTCCTTTATCCTGATCATAGAATTCATGATCCCAGGCAAACTGAAGGACGATGAGATAATCGTCCCGTATCCATTTCAGGTCATTCCTTTCATAAAGTGAGTTGTCAAATGCATCGAGGTCAAAAAGATATTTTTCCCGGAACATTTTTATTACACCGTTTTGCCATACCCCTTCATATTGGTCGATGTAATAGTCATACACCATGGAGCCGGCAGGATAGAGAAATGTTTTATATCTGTGTTTTTTTCCTTCTGTCACCTTTGACCGTCTTGCAATGGCACACAATGACATGTTGCCTGAGGAAGGGAGCGCTCCGTATCCCATTTCCCATGCGTTGTCAGGTAGGATTACCCCTACCGGGGTTTTTCCGGGAAGGTACAGTTTTGATCTGGCAAGGGACCAGGGGCCTTCGGAGGTGATGTGTACAATGTCATTGTTTTGGCCGAATGGCGCTAAATTTTCCAGAACGAGAGTGTCGGAAGAAATGTTATTAATATGGATTTGGAAGTGCAGACTCCCGTTTTTATTGCCGGCATCTGTAATATAACCCTCCAGTAAACCCGCAAACTGAAAACTCCCCAGCAGCGCGCCGGAATCTGACGGTTTGATTTTGACATACAGGATGGAATCCGCCAGGGTAAGTGAGAATAACGGTCCGGGCGCATCTGTTTTCCATATTTGGTTATTGCTGTCTTTCCATGAGGTAATATTGAAATCATCATCAAACGTTGGCGCCAGAATCTGGGCAGAGAGCAACAGAGGGGTGAACAGAATGATGAAAAATGCAGTTTTAGCCATTTCTTGATATTTAGGGTAATGAAAAAAAGCTGCATCAGCGAAGATGCAGCTTTTAAATCAAAAAACAGTTGTATTATCTGACTATTTTTTAGTCCTGAAAATTTTCCGTGAAGCATACCCGGCAGCAAGTCCCAGCATGATGAAAAGTCCACCACCTATGGGAGCTCCGCCACCAACAGGATAATTACCTTCTCCGCCGCCAATTGTCGGGTCCCATGGGGCCGGCTGGGCTACAAGAATAAACGGAACTGCTATCAGAGCACAGATCATTAAGAGATTGATTGCTTTTTTCATATCCAAAGTTTTAATATTATCAATTCAATTTATTTAATTACTTGATATAGACCTTTTCGCTAACCACTATGCTTTCGGTGAGAACTTTTACAACATAGTAATTGTTCACGTCATTCAGTGTGATCATGTTGAGGCCGCCTTCAAGCTGTGCAGAGGTAACTACCTGTCCCATAACACCGTAGATCATGATGTCGCCCTGCAGGTTGTTGGCATTGTAAACATAAACATGGTTGTTGTATGAATACACTACTATGCCGTTCTGGGCATTGTCAAGGGATATCTGTCCGAAATGGATGACAAACCTGTTGGCATCGTCTCCTGCATTGTAGCTGAACTCATAAGCTGTTGACAGATCGTGCATTTTACCTGTTTTCAGATCTTCCAGGTAAACTACGTCAAAGTCGTTGTTCTCTTCAATGCTGATGCTGTAGTTGCCTGATACGCCGGCGCTGAAAGCCATCGGCATGGCATCTGTGCTTTCCACTGCATTGATCGAGTAGTTGGTGCCGCCAAGGGTGGTGTAAATCTGCGGTACTTCAGGTACATTGCTGATGAGCTTGTAAGCATCCCATACCTTGTCGAAACCTGCGGTAGCTTCGTTGTGGAAGCGTACATAGGTCACGTCTGAGTAGTTGTTGCCTTCTGCTTTCAGTTTCAGCAGGTTGCTGATCTCATTCTTGTAGAAGTACTGCGTGGTTTCGTGTGCGCGGTTGGCCGGCGCCAGTCCGAAGTTGTCGCCTCCGAAAGCGCTTACAAAGAAGCCCTGTGTCGGGGGAACCATTGAGCCGATGCCGCCTGCCCATGAAAAATAGGTGTTTGCCCAACCGTCCCAGTAGTAGGTGCTCTGGTTCATGTTCGGGCCCCAGGTGAAGGTGGCCGGATCCACTGAACTGGAATAGGGGTTACCCACCAGGTTGTAACCAGCGTAAACATTGCCTCCGGTGTAAGTTACAGGGGCGCTGTAGGTACCGTTCCTGTAGTCGGCCATCGTGCCCATGAAGTCAATGTCCATGCCCTGTGCCGGATTAATGGCTGCACAAGAATAATTCATGTCAAACTTTACGCTCCATGCATCCAGGTCGCCCATGTTCCACAATGGGGCAGGAACACAGGGAATAGCTGGGTCAATGGTGTCTTGTACCCATTTATCAGTAGCTTCATCCCACCTGTTCACCCAATAGTCAAATAAATCATGAGACGTGAAACCATTCACAGGTGAACTCAGGTAGTGCCATCCTGTTGGGTTACCTTGAGCAGACGAGTTGGTGATGTTCCTGATGAAATAGAACATACCTGCTCCTGCTACGCCTGCATTGTCAATGAACGATCCGCTGAAACCTGCGCCATCGCTGGTGATCAGAAGGTCGCCGTCGTTGGTCACAAGGCCGTTGGCTGTCAGGTCGCCGGTCGGAGCTATCTCAAGGCTTGCCATCGGTGAAATGGTGATGGCGCCCGTGGTGGCCGAACCGGTGAAAATTACCGGGAACGGAGCCTTGGTGCCTACATCAGGAATAACAACATCTTCGTTTGTCGGAACTACGTTCAGACTCCAGTTGCCGGGGTTGAACCAGTCGTTGTCAACAGCGCCTGTCCAATTGTTGTCTCCCGTCACGCACATCAGCGCCTGGGTCAGAAGGTCGTTCTCATATACGCCTGCATAGTCAGGAGGAACACCGTACTTGGTGGCTGTCGGGTGGGTGGCATCCAGATAATACTGGCCGCCGTTCATCAGGCCTACGCCACCGTCTTCCGGTACATACTCAATGCCGGCAAGCTGGTTCTGATCGGCAATGATCATTTGAACCTTAATGTATCCGCCATAGGTCGGAAGCATCGGAACGGCATTCATGAACATAGGGTTGGCAACAGTAAAGGTAGCTTCTGAAAGAATTGCATACCTGTAGGGTTTGTTGTCAACGTTTCCAAAAATGGCATACAGAGGTGTGCCAGCCAGGTCGCCCTGCAGCAACGGTAGCCTCGTATAGGTCAAAACGCCGTTGGTAACAACGTTTTCGCCAAAAGCCAGTGTGTTGTAATCAAAATACACCTGAAGGTCGCTGTGGTAGGTGTCGGCCATGTCGCAGGACAACTCTACGTCAAACTCCAGTGTGCAGACACCTGCATTGTCGAAAACAACCGGATTGGCAAACCTCCAGTGCAATACGGGGGTCTGTGCCATAGTGAAAAGCGTTATCAGCGATAACGCCATTGTGAAAATGGAAAACTTCTTCATAACTGCGGATTTAATTGTAAAAATAATTGAATAATGTTTTTCAAAATGTTAATTATGATTGGTACTAATTATGAGGTAAAAGTATAAAACTTTTCAATTGCAAACAATGTTTTTCGTTAAAAAATTATTAATTTTTATTATCACCTCAGATTTT
>JAFGME010000186.1 GCA_016927695.1 Bacteroidales bacterium | reverse complement strand
GATGGTTCGGTAACCGGCATCAGCATTTTTTCATCGGTATTCCCCTCATTAGACCGGGAAGCCGTCCGCCTGATTAATCTGACCGACAAAATGTGGCTGCCCGGAATGCAGGGCGGCAAACCCGTCAGCGTCAAACTGATATTAAAAGTGGAGTTCAAACTGTAAACAACCGCCCTCCGGCCCATTGAATACCCCGGAAGAGGATGTTCGTCCTGAACTGAACCTTCCGGGGTTTTTCTTTTCCTGCAACCCGGACGAAACTGACGTAGGAAATTCCGGCAAAAAAGGAAAAAAAACCCGCTTTGATGCTTGTTTTATAAAAATACTTATACTTTTGTGAATTAATTAACAATAAAATACTTCTAATGAAACCATCTCATATTGAGCATATTGGAATCGCGGTAAAAAGCCTGGATGAGGCAATACCCTTTTACGAGGATGTGCTTGGCCTGCATTGCTACTCTATTGAGGAAGTGAAAGAACAGAAAGTCAGAACCGCATTTTTTAAAGTGGGGGATACCAAGATTGAACTGTTGGAGCCCACAGACCCCGATAGTCCGGTGGCCGGCTTTATCGAGAAAAGGGGTGAAGGTCTTCATCATATCGCCTTTGCGGTCGACCATGTTTTGGCAGCGCTTTCCGGGGCCGAGGAAAATGGGGTAAGGCTGATCGACAGGGAACCGAGAAACGGGGCGGAAGGCCTTAAAATAGGGTTTCTGCATCCCAAATCAACGTTCGGCGTTTTAATGGAATTTTGTGGCGGTAAAGTCTGATGGCTTTGCCGGAAAGCATATAATATTATGGGCAATCAGGATAAAATAAGACAATTGGTAGAGCTTCGCCAGGAGGCCAGGCTGGGTGGCGGTGCAGAGAGGATAGAATCCCAGCACGGTAAAGGAAAATATACGGCACGCGAACGGATTGAAATGATACTTGACGAAGGTAGTTTCGAGGAATTCGATATGTTCGTCACCCACAGAAGTCACGACTTCGGTCTCGAAAAGCAGCATTATCTTTCCGACGGGGTCATCACAGGGCATGGTACCATTGACGGAAGGGTGGTTTATATTTTTTCACAGGATTTTACCGTCTTCGGAGGTTCCCTTTCGGAAACCTTTGCCCTCAAAGTATGTAAGGTCATGGACCAGGCCATTAAAGTCGGAGCTCCCCTCATCGGCATCAACGACAGCGGCGGCGCCAGGATACAGGAAGGGGTCAAAAGTCTGGCCGGTTATGCTGAAATATTTCAGCGCAATATTATGGCTTCGGGCGTTATACCCCAGATTTCCGCCATCTTCGGACCCTGCGCAGGGGGCGCCGTATATTCCCCGGCGCTCACAGACGTGATCATTATGAGCGATAAAACAAGTTATATGTTTGTTACCGGGCCCAGGGTCACAAAAACGGTTACAGGGGAGGAAATCACAAACGAAGACCTGGGAGGGGCCGAAGTGCATGCGATGAAGTCGGGAGTGGCGCATTTTAAAGCGGAAAATGAGGAAGAGGGCTTTCTTCTCATCAGAAAAACACTTGAATACCTGCCTCAGAACAACCTTGAAGAGCCGCCTGTCCTCGTTTGCGACGATCCCATTGACAGAACTGACGATGCGCTCAATGAGGTCATCCCTGAAGATCCTCATAAACCCTACGATGTGAAAGAGATCATTTATTCGGTTGTCGATAACCATGAGTTTCTGGAGTTCCAGAGGCATTTTGCCAAAAACATTGTCATTGGCTTTGCAAGGTTTAACGGAATACCCTGCGGCATCGTGGCCAACCAGCCGAATTTCCTTGCCGGCGTACTCGATATTTCCGCTTCCAGGAAAGCAGCCCGCTTTGTCAGGTTTTGCGATTGTTTTAACCTGCCTGTCGTTACCCTCGTGGATGTGCCGGGTTTCCTTCCGGGAAGCGCACAGGAATACGGCGGCATCATCATTCACGGCGCCAAACTGATGTTTTCCTATGGGGAAGCCACCGTGCCCAAGATCACCATCACCCTGAGAAAATCTTACGGCGGAGCACACGATGTGATGGGTTCCAAACAACTGCGCGGCGACATCAATTATGCCTGGCCAACCGCAGAAATTGCCGTGATGGGTCCCAAAGGCGCCATCGAAGTGCTGGAAGGGAAAAAGATCGCTTCCATCGTTGACCCGGCGGAAAGAGCCCGCTATACCGCCGAAAAGGAATCGGAATACCGGGAAAAATTTGCCAACCCCTACCAGGCCGCCAAATACGGATACATCGACGATGTGATCGAACCCCGTAATACCAGGTTCAGGATCATCAGGGCTTTGACAACACTTGCTACAAAAAAGGACAAAAATCTGCCGCGGAAACATTCTAATATCCCCTTGTAATATGATAGCTGCCGAAATTGGATTCGACCTCTCCAATATCACTGCATTTGGAATATCACTGGCCATTGTGGGTTATGTCACGGTTTTTTCTGCACTGGCGCTCCTGTACTATGCTTTTAGCAATATCCCCAGGATCATCAATTTCAATATCAGGAAAAAACTGATGAGGCAGGGAAAACATTCTGAAGCTCAGATTGCAGGCATTCAGATTCCGGGCGAGGAAAACGCCGCCATCAGCCTGGCCCTGTATATGTTCCTGAACGAAGTGCACGATGAAGAAAACAAAGTGCTTACCATTAAAAATATCAGGAAAGAATATTCTCCCTGGAGCTCAAAGATTTACAATATCAACCGGTTTTAAGGATCAGGAAAATGAAAAAATTCAGCTTTACCATAAGAGGGAACAAATACAACGTTGAAATACTGAAATTTGAGGACAATCTCGCCGAAGTGGAAGTGAATGGCACCCTCTATACCGTTGAGGTGGATCAGGAAGTGAAACAGGTTAAAACGCCCGTACTGGTCAGAAAGGAAGTGCCCCTTCCCTCCCGCAGGGAAACCAAGATCAAAAAAAATATCGGAAGCGCTTTTCAGGTGAAGGCTCCCCTTCCCGGAAACATACTTAAAGTCTTTGTCAACACAGGTGATCAGGTCTCGAAAGGAGCCAGGCTGCTGACTTATGAAGCGATGAAAATGGAAAATGAAGTGCTTTCCGACAGGGAAGGCGCCATTGGGCAGGTTCTCGTCAAAACAGGCGACAGCGTGCTGGAAGGAGATGTCCTTATTGAAATTTTGTGAGAAATGAAAATGCGAAAACTCTTCACCGTATCCGCTATCCTTATTCTGCTTGTGGGGCTGTCCGGCTGGATGAATTCAGGCTCAGGAGCGCAGGAAAACACAAAAAATGAAAGCGGAGCAGTGTCCGTTACTGCAACGCAGTCGGGCCAGCCGGCCTCCACCGGAAAAGGAATTGCCCGGTTTCTGGAATATACGGGCTTTGCCAATGCCACTCCAGGGCACCTGATCATGATTGTGGTGGGCCTTATTTTTATCTTTTTAGCCATCCGGTATGATTACGAGCCTCTGCTTCTTATTCCGATAGGCGCCGGAATACTCATCGGAAATATCCCTTTCATGCTGAGCGCAGGGCTTAAGATCGGAATATATGAAGAGGGAAGTGTTCTGAATTATCTCTATTTCGGTGTGAAGACCGGCATTTATCCGCCTTTGATATTTCTGGGTATCGGGGCCATGACCGATTTCTCTTCCCTCATCTCCAATCCCAGGCTGATGCTGCTGGGCGCTGCAGCCCAGGTGGGCATATTTATCACTTTCCTGGGGGCGCTGGCATTGGGATTCCACCCCGCAGAAGCCGGCGCCATCGGGATCATCGGCGGTGCAGACGGTCCCACGGCCATTTTCCTCTCCTCCAAACTTGCCAACGGTTTAAACGTGATTGGCCAGACTGCCGGCGGCGATCCTGTTTATGTAAAAAATCTTATCGGCCCTATTGCCATTGCGGCATATTCATATATGGCCCTGGTTCCTGTCATACAACCCCCCATCATGCGCCTGCTCACCACCTCGGAGGAAAGGAAAATTAAGATGAAACCCTCCCGCTCCGTATCCAGACTTGAGAAAATACTGTTTCCCGTCATCGGCTTGCTTCTCACAGGGTTTATCTCTCCCAGCGCTCTTCCCCTGCTGGGTATGCTTTTCTTCGGGAACTTACTGAAAGAGAGCGGCGTTACAAGGCGTCTCGCCGATACCTCCCGTACTTCGCTGATCGACATTGTTACCATAATTCTGGGCCTCACAGTAGGGGCGTCAACCCAGGCAGATGTGTTCCTTACAGGCGAATCTATATTGATATTTGTACTGGGGGCCATTTCGTTTATGGTGGCCACTGCGGGCGGCGTTATCTTCGCCAAGGTGATGAACATCTTCCTCCCCTCAGGGAATAAAATAAACCCCCTTGTCGGAGCTGCCGGCGTTTCCGCCGTGCCTGATTCGGCCAGGGTCGTCCAGAATATGGGGCTGAAAGCTGATCCGTCGAACCATCTTTTGATGCATGCCATGGCGCCCAATGTGGCCGGCGTGATAGGCTCTGCCGTGGCTGCAGGTATCCTGCTCAGCTTTTTGCTGTAATGGCAACGGAATTATTTCCCTGATGCCTGCCTGCTGATGAATGTTTTGCCCCTGATCTTCAGGTATAATTTATATCTTTGATGTTTTCAGCAAATACCAATTGGATATGATATGGACAACTCAATACACCGACGCGACTTTTTAAGAAAAAGCCTGCATGCAGGGCTTGGGCTTAGCATAGGTTTAAAGGCCCTCGACACATTCGCATTCAGCCCTCTGCCAAACCTGGCCGCCTTTCCTTTCAATCCTTCACCACTGGATGTGGTACGCATTGGCTTTATCGGAGCCGGAGGGATGGGCACATCCCATATCCGGAATTTTACTAAAATCAACGGGTGCCGCATTGTGGCGGTGTCGGATATCCTGCCCGAAAGGGTGGAAAGGGCTCAGAAGATCATTGCAGAGGCCGGCCTCGATAAACCCGACGGATACTCTGCCGGTCCCTATGATTTTACACAGATCTGTGAGCGGCCGGATGTAGACCTCCTCTTCATTGCAACACCCTGGGAGTGGCATGTCCCCATGTGTCTCGAAGCCCTTAAAAAGGGAAAGCACGCCGCCACCGAAGTCCCGGCAGCCCTCACACTGGATGAATGCTGGCAGCTCGTTGAGGCCTCTGAAAAAACCGGCAGGCATTGTATCATGATGGAAAACTGCAACTATGACAGGGAAGAAATGATGATCCTCAACCTGGCTAAAAAAGGGCTTCTGGGAGAATTGCTCCACGCCCGCTGCGGTTATCTGCACGACCTCCGGGCGGTCAAACACGATATGAACGGAGAAGGGGTATGGCGAAGAAATTATTCCATGAACAGAAATGCCGATCTCTACCCAACGCATGGATTAGGCCCTGTGGCTCAATGGCTCGGCATCAACAGGGGCAATTATTTCGATTACCTGGTTTCCTTCAGTACCAAAACAAGAGGGCTGCATGAATATGCCATAAACCGCTTCGGGCCCGAAAGCCCTCAGGCTGGCGAGGAATTCGTCCTGGGTGATGTGGTGACCACCCTCATCAAAACCTTCCGGGGTGAAACCATCATCGTTATCCATGATACAAGCAATCCCAGGCCCTATAGCAGAGACATACTGCTGCAGGGCACACGCGGCCTGGTAAGGAAATATCCGGAACCCAAATTACATATCGAAGGGATCAGTGAACCCCATCAATGGGAAGATCTGGAAGCGTACAAGGATAAGTACGACCATGATCTCTGGAAAAATCTGGAAAATGAAGCTGCCGGCGCAGGTCATGGCGGCATGGACTTCCTTGAGGATTTCAGGTTGATCAACGCACTGCGGAATGGCCTGGAACCCGATATGGACGTTTACGATGCTGCCGCCCTCAGCGCCGTTACCCCTCTGAGTGAACAGTCCATCGCCGGCGGGGGCATGCCTGTGAAATTCCCTGATTTTACAAGAGGTTTATGGGAAAAGGAAAGAACGCTGCCCGTTATGAACCTGTAAAAAAATTCAATATTATGCTGATCATCGGAATTGCCGGAGGATCCGGCTCAGGAAAGTCAACGGTGGTGAAAAAAATTATCCAATGCCTGCCCCCTGACTCCGTTTCTGTTTTGTCACAGGATGCCTATTACCGTAATAACGGGCATCTTATGCCGGAGGAAAGGGCTAAAATCAACTTCGACCACCCCTCATCCATTGAATTCAGGCTGCTGGTCGATCACCTGGATTTGCTGCGCAATGGCCAGACCATCGGAATGCCCATCTACTCTTACCTTACCTGCGCCAGGGCAAAAGAAACCATCCCGGTTGAACCCCGCAAAGTCATCATCGTGGAAGGAATACTTATCCTGACCAACCCGCGTCTCAGAAAAAAACTGGATATCAAAGTTTTTGTCGATGCCGATGACGACGACAGGCTGATGAGGATCATCTACCGTGATATTGAGGAGAGGGGCCGGTCGTTCAGGGAAGTGCTGGAGCATTATTCGCGTTTTGTGAAACCCATGCACCTGCTTTTTATCGAGCCCAACAAGAGATATGCCGACATCATCATCCCCGAAGGAGGGAAAAACGTAATCGCCATTGATATCCTTACCTCCAGGATAAAGGAAAAACTGAACGAGAAGTCATAAAAAAAGCCACGGTTCTGAAAATTACCGCGGCCTTTAATGATCCGTGTTTCAGATTATTTATCTTCTTTTACCTCTTCGAAGTCCACATCGGTTACTTCATCGTCAGGCTTGCCCTGCGTCTGCTGGCCTCCGGCCGAAGCGCCGGGCTGTTCAGCGCCCTGTTGCTGTGTCGCATTGTACATCTCCTGGCTCGCCGTCTGCCAGGCGGCATTGAGTTCGTTCAATGCCGTGTCGATTCCGGAAAGGTTCCTGTTTTTATGGGCTTCCTTTAGCCTGCCAAGGGCAGCTTCAATGGGCGCTTTTTTATCTGCAGGAATCTTGTCGCCATATTCTTTTAACTGCTTTTCCGTCTGGAAAATCATGCCGTCGGCGGAATTGATCTTATCTGCTTCCTCTTTCATCCGCTTGTCGGTATCTGCATTGGCAGAAGCTTCCTCCTTCATCCGCCTGATCTCATCATCGGTCAGGCCCGAGGAGGCTTCGATCCTGATCTGCTGCGACTTGCCGGTGGCTTTGTCTTTGGCGGAAACGTTGAGGATACCATTGGCATCTATGTCGAAGGTAACCTCGATTTGCGGAATGCCTCTCGGGGCAGGCGGTAAGCCATCGAGATGGAACCTGCCTATACTTTTGTTCTGGACGGCCATGGGCCTTTCCCCCTGAAGGATATGGATCTCCACCGACGTCTGGCTGTCGGCTGCCGTGGAGAAAGTTTCCGATTTTTTAGTGGGTATCGTGGTGTTGGATTCAATCAGCTTTGTCATCACACCTCCCAGCGTTTCAATACCTAATGACAGCGGCGTTACGTCAAGCAGCAACACATCTTTTACTTCCCCTGTAAGCACGCCGCCCTGGATGGCTGCGCCCACTGCCACCACCTCATCGGGATTCACCCCCTTCGATGGCATCTTTCCGAAGAAATCCTGTACCACTTTTTGTATGGCCGGTATCCTTGTGGAACCTCCCACCAGGATCACCTCATCAATGTCAGATTGTTTCAAACCCGCATCCTCCAGCGCTTTTCGGCAGGGTTCAATGGTTGACTTGATCAGATCATCGTTCAGTTGCTCGAATTTTGCCCGCGAAAGTTTTTTCACCAGGTGTTTGGGAATGCCGTTCACAGGCATGATGTAAGGCAGGTTGATCTCCGTTTCGGTACTGCTTGACAGCTCGATCTTTGCCTTCTCCGCCGCTTCTTTCAAACGCTGCAGCGCCATCGGGTCCTTTTTAAGATCAATCCCCTCATCTTTTTTGAATTCCTCCGATAACCAGTCAATGATCCGCTGGTCAAAATCGTCACCCCCCAGATGGGTGTTGCCGTTGGTCGATTTTACTTCGAAAACCCCGTCGCCCAGTTCAAGGATGGATATGTCAAAAGTGCCGCCCCCTAAGTCGTAAACGGCAATCTTCATGTCTTTGTGCCTTTTGTCTAAACCGTAGGCCAGCGATGCCGCTGTCGGCTCGTTGATGATCCTCCGTACGGTAAGCCCTGCAATCTCGCCGGCCTCTTTCGTAGCCTGCCTCTGGCTGTCGCTGAAATAAGCGGGTACAGTGATGACCGCTTCCGTGACTTCCTGGCCCAGGTAATCTTCAGCCGTTTTCTTCATCTTCTGAAGTATGATGGCGGAAATCTCCTGCGGTGTGTACATGCGATTGTCAATGGCCACACGCGGGGTGTTGTTTTCACCCTTCACCACTTTATAGGGAACCCTTGCGGTTTCTTTGGTTACCCTGTCAAAAGTTTCTCCCATGAAACGCTTGATGGAAAAAATGGTCTTCTCGGGATTGGTGATGGCCTGCCTCTTGGCCGGGTCGCCTACCTTTCTTTCACCGTTCTCAGTGAATGCCACGATGGACGGCGTCGTCCTCCTGCCTTCGCTGTTCGGGATCACCACCGGCTCGCTGCCTTCCATTACAGCCACACATGAATTGGTTGTTCCTAAATCTATTCCTATTATTTTACCCATGTCGTTGAAATGTTTTGTTTTATTCTTTTTTTACTTACCTGCCGTTTCTCAACCATCATGCCAAAGGGGAAGTCAGAATAACATTTGCATCGGAAGGGAAGGGTAAGAAGGACGGCTCCTGTATAAGCTTAAAGTATTGTAAATAAGGTAGTAACAATTATTAATTGTCTTGGAATTGCCTTTAACAAGACTTCGTTTTATGCCGGGAGAAAACCCAAAGGATCAAAGCGTCCGGCGGTTCTTCCGATAGGGAAACCGGCTTTTATGACAAAAAGGCAGCATCTGATAACGAGGGGGGTCATGAAAAAACAATTATTTATTACAGAAGAATTTCAGGTTGTGATCCACACCGTAAACCTGCAGGCTGTAGTCGTTTAAATAGCACAGGTTCTCATTGTTCACCTTTTTGGTCTTCACTTTGACATAGCGGCTCGAGAAAATGCCCAGGCCGTTTTCAATGTTGGTGTATATGGGCTTTTCCTGCACAATGGTGGTCGATGGCTCATACACATCAATATAGTTGGTGAATTCTTCGGCAGCCACAGCCACTTCCACATCGGCAAAACCATGGAGGCGGTCCTTCACATTTTCCTCTTGAACCGGATCGCTGTAAGGGATATGTTTCAGGCATGCCTCATAGAACTCCTGGTTACGGATTTTATAGAGGATTTCTGCCTGTGATGAGGTGGGTGTAATCACAGTGGAATTGATCACGATCGACCTTTCAATGGTGTCGAGGGCCTGGTTCACCTCTTTGAACCGGAAGATGAGCCGGAACTCGTTCCTTTTCCCGTTTCCCGGTTTGTCCCATTTGAAATCCTTTTTAATGTCGCGGTTGTTTAAATCGAACTTAAAACTCATTTCCTCTTCAAAACCGGGCCTGTTGATGCTGAAATCCTGTACCAGTAAGGTTTTGGAACTGATCTGCTTTCCGGTGAGGGGATTGTTGATGATGAGCCGGTAAACGCTTTCCGGGTTAAGCCAAACGGTGTCATTCTCTCCCTGGTAGTTTATGGTTATGGCGTGGAACATAAAAGGCCCGGATTTATATACGGTTTGCTCAGGCGATGGAAAAATGCCCTCTTCTTTGTCGTAAACAGACACAGTGTCGAAGGCAATGCTCCTTATTATACCGCCTTCATCCTCATCCCATTCTTCAACCCGGACCTCCATCTTATAAGCGTATTCGGATGAATCGCGCTCCCCGGCCATCAGCAGGGCGTTGCCTTCGCCAAGAAAAGCCTTGTTTATTTTAATGTACTGCACCGGTTCAGTCTGATCCAGCAATGCATACACCACAGTGATGTCTTCCCAGTCCGTGGTAACATCAAAATCCGTTTCACAGGCAAATACCATGAAAACCATCGATAAAAGCGCTGTTGTCCTGAATGTTTTCATCCCGAAAAATTTGAATTGCAGCAAAAATAGCAATAAAATGTGTAAAGAATAAGAACAATTTAACTTAGTGAAACTTTGTGTTGTTATGCCTTTGTGGCGGAAAAATTATAATTTCACATTGTTAACCGGTAAAATGCATATTACATTGTTTCAGAAGGATGAAATATTTCCGAATCGCATCCGCAAACAGTAACTGGCTGTTATGCTGTGGGCATCAGGCAACAGCCAGGCTCAGACAGCAAACGGAAACTGCAAATTCTATTATGGTTTTTTCTACCTTTGCCGGTCAAAGTATTATACATATAATTATATGGCACAGAAAAAAGATTCACGCAATCTGTACACCAAGATCACAACGCATGTGCTCCAGGAGATGAAGCTCAAGGGCGAGAAGATCGCCATGCTGACGGCTTACGACTATTCCATGGCGCGGATACTGGATGAAACAGGAATTGATGTTGTGCTTGTCGGAGATTCGGCTTCCAATGTGATGGCCGGCCACAAAACCACACTGCCCATCACCCTGGATGAGATGATATACCATGCCACTTCGGTGATGAGGGCCGTTTCGAGGGCGCTGGTGGTGGTCGACCTCCCTTTTGGCACCTACCAGGGAAACTCCATTGAAGCGCTGCATACCGCCATCCGGATCATGAAGGAGTCGGGCGCCAACGCCATAAAAATTGAAGGGGGCAAAGAGGTGGTTACCTCTGTTGACAGGATACTGTCAGCAGGAATACCCGTGATGGGGCACCTGGGCCTTACCCCCCAGTCGATCCATAAATTCGGCACCTATGTGGTGAGGGCCACCGAACCCGAAGAGGCCGACAAGCTGATGGACGATGCCCGCCTCCTTGAAGAAGCAGGCTGTTTTGCCATTGTACTGGAGAAAATTCCGGCAGCCCTTGCCGCACGCGTCACCGAAGGAATTAAAATCCCGACCATTGGCATTGGAGCCGGCAGCGGGGTCGACGGGCAGGTGCTGGTGTTGCACGACATGCTGGGGATCACCACCAAATTCTCCCCCCGATTCCTGAGAAGATACCATAACCTCAGCGAAGAAATCAAGTATGCCGTCAACAACTACATCAACGATGTGAAATCCATCAGTTTTCCCAATGAACGTGAGCAGTACTGACAAAACGCATCCGGGAAACCCGGGATATTCCCCTCCGCTGCACGGCCCGGATGAAGGAGTTGGTCCCATGAAAGAAACCGCCGCCATCACTTCGCGTATCATTTACGAAGACAACCACATCCTTGTTTTTAACAAAATACCATCTGAAATTGTGCAGGGCGACAGCACGGGCGATGAACCGCTGAGCGACACACTCAAATCATACATTAAATATAAGTACGGCAAACCGGGGAATGTTTTTTTAGGGGTGGTACACCGCATCGACCGGCCGGTGAGCGGAGCAGTCCTTTTCGCCAAAACAGGCAAGGCGCTCGCCCGGCTCAACGAGATGATGAAAAAGCGGGAGATCAGAAAGATTTACCTGGCATGGGTGAAAACCCCGTTACCCGGGGAAACAGGCGAGCTGATCCATCATCTGAAACGCGACAGCGCCCGGAATATTTCTTTACTCTGCAAGCCTTCCAATCCGGCAGGGAAGGAAGCCCGGCTGAATTACCGCTTTCTGGCAGCCACTGACCGCTATTGTTTGTATGAGATCGAACTCATCACCGGCAGGCATCATCAGATCCGCGCTCAATTGGCTGCTGCAGGCTCACCCGTTAAAGGGGATGTGAAATACGGATTCTCAAGGGCCAATCCCGACCGCTCCATACACCTTCATGCCCGCAAAATTTCATTCATCCACCCGGTGCAAAACGAACAGGTTGAATTTTCAGCCGAAACCCCCGTGGATGCCCTGTGGGATTTTATTAACAAAATTTAACATTATTTTAACAGCAGATTTTTTTGTTCGCAATAAATATATTTTGTAATTTAGCCTCCGGTTTGTACCGTTTATTTTGTTTTTTCTAAAAAAAATTGAAATAAATTTGGTTTTTTGTTTTTTTTGGCTAATTTTGCATGTTACCGTGAAAACGGAAATTAAGTTTTGGTTTGAATGATTATACGGAAAGTCAACCAACAAAATATATGCTCAATGGGAAATTATCATTCGCATGCTTGCTCCGGCAACGGGGCGGGTATTTGTCACCGGAAGGTAGATACTGTTGGGCTTCTTTTATTTAATGTATCAATTGTGTATCTTTAGTTAATTAATTTATTGCTAACCTAAACAGATGTTTTTATGAAAAAGCTTACAAAATTTCTGTCGCTGATGATGGTACTTGCACTGTCATCGGTTTATGTCATCGGACAATCGAATCTCGATGAGATGAAAATTGCCCTGATGAAACAGCAGCAAGAAAACATGGCAAGCATCGAGCACAAAGGGCCCATCACAGCCCCTGAAGTAATCGAATGCTTTCCTGGCGCTATCCTGAGCGTTCCGGTAACCAACTTTGCCAACGCTTACACCAGCACCGCCGACCCGGCCGCGAACTATAACGTGGCTACCCCTTACACGGTAACGCAGCCTATCGGCAATTTACTGCGTTTCTGGGGCCTAAGGATGTATTTCGACGGCGTTGGCTGGGCTGAATGTTTCGTTGACCCGATGGAGTTTGAAATCTCCTTCTGGAACGACAATGCCGGACAGCCCGGAACCGTTGTGCAGAGTTTTATCGCCAGCATCACCCCCACCAACATCGGGGAATTGTTTGCAGGCTTCCCGCTCTGGCAATGGGATGTTACCATGCCCAGCACGGTGAACCAGCTCAGCGGCTGGATGTCGATCCAGGCCACCGCTGCCAACACCAACTGCTGGTTCCTCTGGGTTGACGCCCCCGACTACACAGCTATGGGAACAGGCCTTCAGTGGAATGCAGGCACCTGGGGCCCGCTCACCAGCCCGGCTCCTCTCGGATTCTGCTTCAGCGCAGGCGGCCCCGGCTTTACCAACGATGTGGGGATTACAGCCATTACATCACCCTCCTCAGGCGCAGGCCTTGGCATTGAGCAGGTGATCGTTACCGTTTTCAACTTTGGCACAGCTTCACAGTCGAACATCCCCGTAAGCTACACAGTGAACGGCGGCGCCGCTGTGAACGAAGTATTCCCCGGCCCGTTAGCCGGCGGAGCAAATGCCAGCTACACATTCACCCAAACTGTTGACCTCTCGGCCATTGGCACATACAATTTCACCGCCTGCACCAACCTTGCCGGCGACGAAAACAATGCCAACAACTGCACCAACAAAACAGTAAACCACGTACCTCCCGCCCTCTGTGCACCCACCTATTCAAGCGGTTGTTCCTATGGCGACGGTTTGACGTATTTCGATATCGATAACCAGTACAATAATAATTCCGGTTGCGCCAACAACGCAGGCAACGGATGGAGCCAGTACCTCGGCATGAATGCCACACTTGCTACATCTGTTCCTTACAATGTTACTGCCGCTACCGGTTACTCCGACCAGGATCTGAGCGTCTGGATCGACTTCAACGACAATTATGTTCTGGAGGCAAGCGAATTAATCGTGGATTGCTATAATCTGGCCGCAGTAGGGGTGAACTACACTATCCCCATCACGATCCCTGCCGGCTCCATGCCGGGACAGCACCAGCTCAGGGCCATGGCCAACTGGCAGCCCACCGACCCGTGTCCGTACAATCCCTGCGGTTCATTCACCTATGGTGAAACTGAAGACTATATGGTTACCATCTTACCCGGTACCACAGGCACACTACAGGGATATGTTTATGAATTCGGCGGCACCACCCCGATCAGCGGAGCTACCGTGAATATCATGAGTTTCACAGGAACTTCCAATGCCAGCGGTTTCTACACCATTGCCAACGTACCCACAGGCACATGGAGCGCTACTGCCAGCCATCCTGACTTTTGCGATCAGACCGTTACCGGCATCGTGATCACCGACGGCGGCACCACAAATCAGAACTTTAACCTTACCTGGGCTGAAATCACCACCGTTCCAACCGCAGCAGTGGGCTTCGACGAACTGGTGGGCGAAAACCAGGTGATGCAGACACAGCTTACCATCAACAACCCCGGTACATGCGATTTGGTGTATGACATCGACCTTACACCGCTCACAGAAACCTTCGGCGGACCCGACCCGGGCCAGAATGTAGAAATTATTGCCTCAGGAACGCCAATTTCTTTAGACCAGGCCATGGATGCAGGCATGCCTTTCACCGTGAACCCCAATGCCACACCGGCCGAACCGGCTGACGGCGAAGAGATCTTCGGAAGCGCACAGAACACCTATGGCCCGCTGCCAAGGACACGCGGTAACTTCTTCGAAGTAACCACCTCCACCACCCTTATTGAGCACAGGCTCTGGCTGAATGCAACTGCAACTACCAACATGATGTTCTGCGTATGGGAAAGCCCCACCAAAGAAGGCACCTATACCATGATCAGCGCTGCCGACGTTTCACCTCAGGGACCCGGCGGACCGGGCTGGTACAGTTCAGGTTCAATCAATGTTCCCCTCCAGGCAGGATATTTCTATATCATTGCCACCGCATGGGACGGCAACCTCAACTATTACAATCAGCAGAACATTTCTCCCTACCCGATCCCGGCTTCTTTCGGAAACCT
>JAFGME010000030.1 GCA_016927695.1 Bacteroidales bacterium | reverse complement strand
TAAAAAAGTTGCTTTTATTGTAACTCTTTTCTATTTTTGTATCAAACAATGGCATTAAGAAAAGTGGTTTTTCGAGGTGCCCTTTATAAAGATTCCCTTGCCCTGATTACCGAAAAGAGCTTTTTCAGATCAAGAAGCCGCAGGGAAAAGGACAAAAAAAGTGAGGCCGTAACCAAAATCATGACAGAATACAGCCAATGGAAGGGCAACCGGGCAGACAGGATGGCAATGACATACACACCGGCAATAAAAACAGCAATGCGGATCAGGTATTTGCGGTTTACCTCCAGTTTAAAAATTTTAACAGCCACAATGACCTGGGCTATGGCCGTTACAAACTGGGAAAAAAGGATAGCCCAGGCCGATCCGGTAGCCTGAATGACGGGTATCAGCATCAGGTTTAATGCGATGCTGATTATCATCCCTGCAGCTGCAATGATGTTCAGTTGCTTCAGGCTGCCGTTGGCAGTGAGAAGGGTTCCAAAAACATAAGTCGTTGAAATGGCAACAAATCCATACATCAAAATACTGAAAATCTTCGCCGATTGATTGATCCTGTTCAAAAAATCAATTTCCTGTTCGTCGGCATGCTTTGGATAAAGAAGTTCCATCCATTCATAACAGTAAAAGTGGGAAGTTACGGCTACTATAATGCTGGTGGTGATCAGGATGGAAAAGGAGAGCCTTACAATCTGATCAGTATTATCCTTTCGCCTGATCATCCATGCAAAGATCGGCAACAGCAGCACTGCAAAAAGATAAGCAATCATATTGGCGGCATCCAGAAGGCGGTAGGCCTGAGCGTAAATTCCTGCCTGAATATCCCCCAACTCTCCGGGAAGCAGCCGTTCGATCATCACTGCGTCAATGCGGTAATAGAATGCCATCAGGAGCACCAGCACGGCATAAGGGAAACTTTTTTTGAGAATCAACAGGAAAAAAGGCCAGTTCCAGTTGAGCCTTTTGAAGGAAGATTTTTTTACTACCAGTACAAAAGCGATCAAAGCTGTGATGAAGTAGGCAAGGGTTTGGGCAAAAACAAACCATTCAATCCTGAATTCCTTTTCAGTAACATTGCCCCATAACAAAATGCTGCAGAACAGGATCATGAGCAAACGGTCAAAAACAGAGAGAAAACTGTCGGTCCTGAACAACAGCAACCCTGAAATATTAGAGCGCAGGTAAAGGATCAATGAAAGCAAAAATTGGTTCAATCCAACCCACACAAGTATCTCAAACTGTTTTTGGTTATACCGGATGAGAAGTCCCACTCCGAAAATAACAACCAGATAAGCCGTCATCAGCAATATTTTGATGATCAGTATGCTTGAAATATGTTTGTTTAGCAATTGGCTGTGCTGGGCAATGTTCCGGTTGTTGAAATTGGTAATGCCCATATCGAGCAGGATGCTGAAAAGGAATGAAAAATTAAGTATGGAGAAGTAAAACCCGAATTCGGCCGTACCCACTACATTTTGAACCGAACGGTCAATGCCAAGCACCCAGAAGGGCTTAACCAGAAGATTCAAAAAAAGCAGCAGGGCGAGGTTCGTGAGGAATTTCTTCTGCATGAAAAGTGTAAATTTGTGCAAATTTATCGAAAAATTAACTGGGGTTAAAAAAAACTGGAATTTGAAAATAGCGGTTAATACAAGGTTGCTCCTGCAAAACAAACTTGAAGGTATCGGATGGTTCACCTTTGAAAGCCTCAGCCGGATCACAAAAGCCCATCCCGAACACCAGTTTTATTTCATTTTCGACAGAAAATACTCGGATGAGTTTTTATTCTCACCTAACATTACGCCGGTTGTGCTGGGCCCGCAGGCAAGGCATCCTGTTCTTTATTATTTATGGTTTGAGTATTCCATACCGGCTTTTCTCAAAAAGCTCAATCCTGCCCTTTTCTTTTCCCCTGATGGTTATCTTTCTTTGTCAACCAGGGTGAAAAGTATGAACGTCATCCATGATCTGGGTTTCGAGCACTATCCGGATCATCTTCCTTACATCGAAAAAAAATACTATACACATTATTTCCCGAAATATGCCGCCAGGGCCGCCAGGATAGCTACAGTGTCAGAGTATTCCAAATCGGACATCAGCAGCCTGTACGGTATCCCATCCGGCAATATTGATGTGGTATGCAATGGGGCAAATGAAAAATTCCGTCCCCTCTGCCCCGATATCAGGCAAAAAGTTAAGCAGAGATTCACAGGAGGCGCTCCTTATTTCATCTATGTGGGTTCGCTGCACCCCCGAAAAAATATCATTAACCTGCTGAAAGCTTTCGACCTTTTCAGGGAACGGGGCAAAGAGAAGGTCAAACTGCTTATTGTGGGCGAAAAAATGTGGGGTGACAACATGATCGAAACGGTTTACGAAAAGATGAAAAATAAGAATGAGGTCGTTTTTACCGGGCGGTTAAGCATAGACGATCTGACCTTAGCGATGGGATCGGCGTTGGCGCTCACTTATGTTTCGTTTTTTGAAGGTTTTGGAATCCCTATCGTGGAGGCGTTTTACGCTGAAGTTCCGGTCATTACTTCCAATGTTTCTTCAATGCCCGAAGTGGCCGGCAATGCCGCCCTGCTCTCCGATCCTTTCTCCCCTGAATCCATTTGCGGGAATATGCTGAAAATGTCCACCGACGAGGGTCTGAGAAACTCCCTGATCCTGAAAGGAAAGGAAAGAAGAAAGAACTACAGTTGGGATAAAACGGCTGAAAAACTCTGGAACTCCATTCAAAAAGCCATCAGTCAATAATATAACCGACGTAGAATGAGGGTATCCCGCTTTGCATCACCATGCCCGTCCGTGTGCCCGGAAGATATTTTCTGCCTGAAAAGGAGCCGATGTATGTTCCCAGAATGGCGCCGGCAAAAACATCGGAGAGCCAATGTTCACTTTCATTAACTCTTGAAATCCCTGCCAGTGTGGCAAGAGTGTAGCTGCTAATGCCCACCCAGGCCTTGTCCTTGTATCCTGCGCTTATCACAGATGCTACTGCAAAGGCCATAGTGGTGTGGGCAGAGGGAAACGAATTGTATTCCCAGCCTCCCGAAAAGGGGCCTTCCCAAAGATAAGGATCAGGTGGCTCATCCTGATCAGGCCGGTGCCTTTGAAAAATATTTTTCGTAATAAAAGCTGCCCCGCCGCCAAGAAGAAAGGCCTTTAATCCTGTGAGCGCAATATTTTTTTGATGACGGTTGTTGCCCAGCGCGCCTGATGCGTAAAATATGCCAAGAACAGGTATGGTGTAGAGGCCATTACTGAGAGGGTCGGCAAAATACTTTGAAAACCGGTCAGAAGTGGCTGTCCGGTTGTCCTGCACAAAGCTATGAATATCCCTGTCAAAAAGATAAATGACGGCTCCGGTGGCTGTCAAAGCGCCAAAGACCGCCCAATCCTTTCCTTTCCATGACCCTGATGAAATGGCTATTTCTCCGGCATCGGAAAGGTAGGATATATAATACCTTTTATTATCCAGGTCATAAAAATGATCAGGTTGGTCCTGTGCCGGAAGGAGAATACAATAAAAGATTGAAAAGTGAAAGAAAAGCATTGCCCGCCTCCCAAAGGTCATGAGTTCATGATCGGGTAAAGGGTATTGCATTCCCTCATTCATCGGATGGGTTTTCTTCTTCTTTGATTTCATTCCACAATCCGTCCATTTCGTTTAAAGGCATAAGATGCAATGATTTGCCCAATCCTTCGGCTTTGTCTTCCAGCTTTTGAAAACGACGGATGAATTTTCTGTTGCTTTTTTCAAGTGCATCCTCAGGATTGACCCCGATGAAACGGGAATAATTCACCAGTGAAAACAAAAGGTCGCCGTATTCTGCTTCTATCCGGTCTGTGTTTTTTCCGGCATTAACTTCGGTGTTCAATTCATCCAGTTCTTCCAGCACTTTTTTCCATACCTGAGACGCATTTTGCCAGTCGAATCCAACCCCGCTGGCCTTTTCCTGTATCCGGTAAGCTTTTACCAGTGTAGGCAAAGATTTCGGCACCCCTTCGAGGACGGATTTTTTTCCCTCACCCAATTTGATCTTTTCCCAGTTATCCCTCACCGCCCTGGCGTCTTCAGCGACAACCCCGCCGTAAATATGGGGATGCCGGCGGATCAGTTTTTCGTTGATATTTCTCAATACGTCACCTATATCGAAAGCGCCGGTTTCAGATCCGATTTTTGCGTAAAATACCAGGTGGAGCATCAGGTCGCCCAGTTCCTTTTTTATTTCGTCAGTGTTTTTTTGCAGTATGGCTTCGGACAACTCATAGGTTTCCTCAATGGTAAGATGCCGGAGGCTTTCGAAAGTCTGATTCTTGTCCCAGGGGCATTTCCCCCGTAATTCATCCATAATGTCAAGTAATTCTCTGAAAGCCTTTATTTTATCGTCCATGCTGCAAAGCTTTTACGGTTTAATGGGATTTACAGGAAGCGAAAAGAAGAATCTGCTCCCCTGGTTTAATTGGCTTTCAACCCGGATAATCCCGCCGTTTTTTTCTACAAACTCACGGCACAGTATTAAGCCAAGGCCGGTACCTGATTCATTGGCAGTTCCCTTTTGCCTGACCTGCTCATCAATGCGGAAAAGCCTGGGCAGGTCTTCCGGCGAAATGCCGGTTCCGCTGTCTTCAACGCAAACCTCAACAAACCCATTTGACGGATATGCTGAAACTGCCACCTTTCCTCCCTGACCGGTGAATTTGATTGAATTGGAGATCAGGTTTCTCAAAACGGTATTGATCATATTCCGGTCGGCATAGACCAGGGTGTTGTATGCCACCGAGGAAGAAAGCTTTATTTTTTTTACCCTGGCCATGGAGTTAAAAAACTTAATATTCTCATTGACCAAAATGCTGAGATCAATGGTTTCGCAATGCATTTCAAACCTGTTTGACTGTGATCTTGACCATTCTAAAAGGTTTTGAAGAAGGCGCGAAGAACTTTCGGTGGCTTTAAAAATGTTTTCGATCATCGCCCGTATTTCCTTTTCGTTGTAATATTGGTATTCGTCCAGCAGCAGGCGGGAAAAACCCAATATCGCGCTGAAAGGGTTCGACAGGTCATGGGCAATGATAGAAAAGAATTTATCCTTGGTGGCATTGGCTTCGAGAAGTTCTTTTTCTGACTGTTGCATACGGAGTTCAGCCTTTTTTCTTTCGGTGATATTGAGGATTATACCCAGAATACCTGACACCGATCCATCGGCGTTATAAAAAGTGTTTTTATAGAAAATGGCCTCCCAGATATCTTCATTGGGCAGGGATATCCTTGATTCAAACTGCTGTATTCCGGGATGAGCAATCAGCTCGGCATCCTTTTTTTCGAAAAGGTTAACCAGTGAGGGGGGATAAAGATCTGGGTCGCTTTTTCCGATGATGTCGTGTTTTTGCTTTTGATGAATCTTTTCAAAGGCAGTATTGCATCCGAGATACCTGCCTTGTGCATTTTTATAATACATCGGGTTCGGGATGGTGTCCATCATCGCCTGAAGGAAATGGTTCTGCTCGGAGATGTTCTTATTTTTCAGCTCAAGCGCTCTGTTAGCGATCCTGTTGATCCGGTTGCGGTTCAGGATGACTACCACCAGGAAGAATATCAATATGGTAATGGCTATCAGGAAATAAATGAATTGATTCTTTCTTTTCATTTCCCCCTCGTTTTTTTCAACCAGTATCCGGCTCTCCCGGATATGTTGGTCGGAGATATGCCTTATCTGAAGTTCAGTGATTTTCTCCCCTATTTCCGAATTGAACACAGAATCCTTGAACTGTGAATACTTCTGGTAATATGCAAGCGCCTTTTCATAACGCCCGGTAGTTGAATAAATCTGAGAATAGTAGTAATATATATCTTTAATCACATCAAGGATATTCTCATCTTTAGCGAAATCAAGACTTTTATCCAGGTAACGAAGAGCTTTATCATAATCCTTCCTTTGAATGTAAATATTGCTGAATTTGATGTAGGTGTTAATGATCCCATGTTTATCGCCCAGTTCCTCCAGCAGTTGAAGTGCCATGGAGTGGTATTCAAGGGCCTTTGAGTAATTGTTCACTGCAACATAGGCATCCCCCAGGCTGTTGAAAGTACCGGCAATTCCTGATTTGTACCCTATTTCTTTTGCGAGGTTCAGTGATTTCTGAAAGTACTCCATGCCCTGTTCCACTTCCCCTAATTTCAGGTAAATATCCCCGATGTTACTGAGTGAAGTAGACATGCCGATCTTGTCTCCCAATTCCTGTTTCACTTTCAGTGATTTCATGTGGGCTTCTAATGCTTTCGGATAGTTTTTCAGGTCGGAGTAAACATTGCCGGTGTTGTTAAGTATGTATGAATATCCCTCTTTGTCTCCCAGTTGTTCCCTGAGGTCCTGTGTTTTAAGGAAATAGTCCAGGGCGAGGTCAAGATCCCCTCTGTTTCTGTATACATTGCCAATATTATTGTATAGGTTTGCAATGCCGATTTTGTCGCCTAGTTTTTCCCTGATGCTTAAGGCTTTCAGGTAGTACATCAATGCATCGGTATATAATCCCCATTGTTTATAGATGACCCCTAACCGATTATATTCCTGTGCTGCCAGTTCATCATTTTCCATAATAAGGGCGAGGGTGAGGGCCTCCTGTTGATAAGACAAAGAGGTATTATATTCCCCCAGATAACGGTAGCCAAGTCCAAGGTTAGACATTGCCTCCTGCTGGTATTTGAGATTGGCAGCAATTTTTGCCTGCTCCAGGGCCTCGCTGGCATATTGAATGGTTTTTTCAGGATCAATTACCCTGTAAACAAAAGCAAGCCTGTTCAGGATTTCAAGCCTGTGTTCATCTTTTGCATGGGGCAGCAGGGCCAGAAGACTGTCTGTTTCCGAAGTGGGAGCGGCATTCAGTAACTGGGGCAAACAAAAGGCAAACCATATTATCGCTGACTTCTTCAATCTCCTGCGTAAAATAAATCTTAAAAACAAAAATAATATAAAGAATACTTAAGAGAAAAAATTATGCCGGATATCGGGGATACATAAAGTAATCAATAAGCGCGGGCAAAATAGACCCTTTGATCCGATGGCTTTCCTGAATAAATACATTTTCCTTCGCCGGAAAACTGTTTATTCAGCGGAATTGCCCTGATGGTGGCTTTTGTTTTTTCTTTTATGGCTTCCTCCGTTTCAGAGGTTCCGTCCCAGTGTGCGAGGATAAATCCGCCTTTGGTTTCCAGGGTTTCGGTGAAATCCTCCCATGTATCGACAATGTGGGTGTTGTCTTCCCTGAAGGTCAGCGCCTTCTGATACAGATTTCTTTGTATCTGCTCAAGAAGATGCTCAATTTTGTTTTCAATATCTGCAATTTGCAAAACGTCCTTTTCGAGGGTATCCCTGCGCGCCACTTCAACGGTTCCATTTTGTAAATCCCTCGGGCCGATGGCCAGCCGCACAGGAACTCCTTTAAATTCGTATTCTGAAAATTTCCACCCCGGTTTAAAAGTGTCCCTGTTGTCATAACGCACCGAAATTCCTTTGGCTTCGAGGGCATCTTTAATTGATTCAGCCACCCCGGAAATCTGTGCAAGTTCTTCCTCTTTTTTATATATCGGAACGATCACCACCTGTATAGGTGCAAGCTTCGGCGGGAGAACCAGTCCATGGTCATCGGAATGGGCCATGATCAGGGCCCCTATAAGCCGGGTCGAAACGCCCCATGAAGTGGCCCACACATACTCAAGCTTATTCTCCTTTGAAAGGAATTTTACATCGAAAGCTTTGGCAAAATTTTGCCCTAAAAAATGTGAAGTCCCTGCCTGCAATGCTTTTCCATCCTGCATAAGGGCTTCAACGCAATAGGTTTCTACTGCGCCGGCAAAGCGTTCGTTAGGCGACTTAATGCCTTGAATCACAGGCATTGCCATCCAGTTTTCAGCGAATTCAGTGTAAATACCTAAAATTTTTTCAGATTCCTCAACAGCCTCTTCCCTGCTGGCATGAGCTGTATGGCCTTCCTGCCAGAGGAACTCCGCTGTGCGCAAAAAAAGCCGGGTTCTCATTTCCCACCTGACTACATTAGCCCATTGATTTATGAGTAAAGGTAAATCTCTGTATGACTGTATCCAGTTTTTATAAGTGTCCCAGATAATGGTTTCGGATGTTGGCCGGATGATCAGCTCCTCCTCAAGCTTTGCCTCCTCATCAACTACCACGCCGCTTCCATCCGGAGCATTTTTCAGCCGGTAGTGGGTTACCACTGCACATTCCTTGGCAAAACCTTCAACATGATCGGCCTCCCTGCTGAAAAATGATTTGGGAATGAACAGCGGGAAATAAGCATTGACATGCCCGGTTTTTTTGAACATATCATCCAGAGCGCGCTGCATTTTCTCCCAAATGGCATATCCATAAGGCTTGATTACCATGCAACCTCTTACTGCAGAATTTTCGGCCAAATCAGCCCTGACCACAAGATCATTATACCATTGTGAATAGTTTTCCTCCCGTGTACTTAGATTTTTTGCCATAATTTGCTTTATGGTATAGTATTTGTATATTTTTTAACCTATGAAAGCGACAAAATTAAATAAAAAACAATACAAACAATATCCGGAGGGCTTACAAATGAAAACTAAACTGGTAAAAATTTCAATCATCGCCCTGCTTGCTGCAGGTTGCTCATCAACAATGTATACGGCAAATTTTGATGACGTTTATTATAGTCCGGATGAAAATGCAGCGGTCAATGATAACGTGCAATCAGGTCTGGAAAGCGCCTCTCCCGACTATTATACCATTGCTCCCGAATCTGAATCCGGCAGCAACAATAATGAGTATTCATCGGGTGAATATGTCGAATACAACGCCGAAGAACCTTACTATTCTGACACCGAAACATGGCAGGATCCGGAAGGAAATACTTATGTTACCAATAATTATTATGGTTCCGATGACTATTATGATTACTCGTATGCCTCCAGAATAAAAAGATTCCATGATCCATATTATGGTTTTGGCTACTATTCACCGTGCTATACCAATCAATACTGGTACAACTATGACCCCTGGTATTGGGGAACAAGCATTTACATGGGATATCCCTTCTGGTCGCCTTCGATGTATTTCGGTTTTTCCTATAACTGGGGCTGGGGAAGCGCCGGAATCGGTTGGGGATGGCCTTATTACAGTTCATGGCATTATCCATATTACGGCATGTATTCCCCTTATTACGGCTATGGCAGTTACTGGCATGGTTATCATGACGGATACTGGGCCGGGTATTATGGAAATTCATCTTATTACAACTCCTACGACTATTATTCAGGATATTATTATTACGGCCACAGGCCCTCAAGAGGCGGATCAAACAACCCTTATACCGGAAGGAATGGCAATTATTCTCCCTTTGCCGAAAAGTATCAGGCGTCTTCGGTAACCACTGCCGGAAGGGGTGTTAACAGCAATACAACTTCTGTCAGCAGATCTGCTTCGCCGGGAGTGAATACTGCCGCCAACAGGTCAACTCAGGCAACAAACAGAAGCACCCAGCCATCAGGAAACCTTAATAATACGGGCACTGCTGTCAGAAGCACAGGCAACACAACCGCAACGAATGTTCAAAACAGTCAAAATTCTGCCGGGAGGGTGGCAAAAGAAGTACCCGGCAATGAAGCAACAAAGCAAAAATATACTTACAGAAAGCCCGTTCAAAGCGAAACCCAGGTGAAATATAACCCTGGTGAGAACATTCGCGCTACGGAAAAAAATCAGAAAACCAATACGGGCATTTATGAAAAACCGGCCAGTTATCGCAGCAATAATAATAATGCCTCCACTTCACGCCAATATTCAAAGCAGGAAAACACCCAGAGGCAGGTTAACCGTCAGCCGGTCAACACCAATACAAGGTCGGATAACAACGCCGGTAACACCTATTCAACACCCCAGAAATCAAATGTAAGGACCTACAGCCCGCCCACAAGGTCGAACAGCAGGAGTTATTCGCCTCCCGCAAGATCGAGCAACAGTTATTCTGCTCCTTCACGGTCAAGTGGCTCTAACAGTACCCCTTCACGTTCATCCGGTAGTTATTCCACGCCGTCGCGTTCTTCAGGTTCAAACTCCTCGTCCACGAGGTCTTCTTCCTCATCCTCGTCTTCAGGAAGCTCATCGAGGGGTAAGAGATAACAGATATAAGGGTAATTCGTCTAATATTTTATAATACTACACAGATGAAAAGGATAGCAGGTGCAGTAATAATAATAGCTATAAGCAGCTCAGCCCTGTGGGGGCAGAATGAAGTGGATGCCCTCAGGTACTCACAAACAGGAATCTCCGGCTCTGCAAGGTTTGTCGGGATGGGAGGAGCTTTTGGGGCAGTGGGCGCCGATTTCACCTCTCTTAGTTATAATCCCGCCGGTTTAGGGTTATACAGAAAATCAGAGTTTACCTTTTCACCCTCTTTTTATGGCGGAAAGACTTCTTCCTCTTATTTTGGCACGAATGACAGTGATTCAAAGCAGAATTTCAATGTCGGCAATGTTGGGATGGTATTCACGCAAGAATACCCTGACCGTGATAAAGGTCTGAAAATCATGCAGTTTGGCATGGGGCTTAACCGGCTTAATAACTTCAACAACCGGATGCAGATTCAGGGTTTTAACACACAAAACTCTTTGACCGACACCTGGGTTTATCATGCCAATGGCATTCCTTTTACTGAGATCGAAAACGACTACGATGGATATTACGCCTACGACCTTAACCTGGCCTGGTACACCTATCTGATTGACACAATCAACGGGTACAATGACCGGTATTTCGGTGCATCGGAAGGCGGCAGAGTGCTTCAAACCAAATACCTCACCTCATGGGGCTCAATGAATGAATTCGTTTTTTCCATGGGGGCAAATTTTTCTGAACGGTTTTTTATCGGAGCAACGCTTGGCTTACCCTACGTCAGATACTTTGAAGAATCCACTTACAGTGAAACCGATACAGAGGGGGTACACGATGGATTTACCCAGTTTAATCTGTACAATGAACTGAAAACCGTTGGGTCAGGGATCAATATTAAATTTGGCGCTATTCTGAGGGCAACCGATTGGTTGAGGGTGGGAGGCGCTTTCCATAGCCCTACCTGGTACGGAAGGCTTACCGATACCTGGAGCTCTTCTTTAGAAAATACCGGTGTTGACAGGGCATCTTCCCCCATCGGAACGTATGATTACAGGCTTGAAACCCCTTATAAAGCCATTGGCAGCCTTGCCTTTATACTTGCAAAATATGGCATGATCAGCATCGACTATGAATACATCGACTATGCTGAGGCCCACCTGAGAGGGAATGACTACAATTTTATGTACGAAAACAATGCCATTACGAACATTTACCGTGATGCCTCAAATATCAGGATCGGAGGGGAACTAAGGCTGGACAGCTATCTTATCAGAGGAGGTTATTCTGTTTATGGCACCCCGTTTAAGCAGGGAATCAATGATGGGGAAGTGGTTTCCTATTCTGCAGGATTTGGATACAGAGAAGCCCACTTCTTTATTGACTTTGCTTTTGTCCACTCTGTATCAGATGAGGATTATTACCTGTATTCAACCCCAGATATTTCATATTCCCCGGTTAAAAACACATTGCGATCAAACAACTTTATCCTTACGCTGGGTTTCCGCTACTGATTTTCCTTCCTATATAAAGTACATCCCTTTACCTAAAGCTGAAAAACAAAATAGGTTACTTCGTTTTTGAGAAAAAGGAAAAAATCACTACCTTTGCAAATTCTTAATAGATAAAGGTTTAAACTTATGAGAAAAGCCAAGGTGCTGTTTATATCTCAGGAAATTTTTCCTTATCTTCCGGAAAGTCATATTGGCAGGATTTGCAGGCAGTTGCCCCAGGGAACCCAGGAAAAGGGGCGTGAGATACGTACTTTTATGCCCAGGTTCGGTTTGATCAATGAGAGGAGGAACCAATTGCATGAGGTAATAAGGCTTTCAGGAATGAACCTCATCATTGATGACAATGACCATCCTCTTATCATCAAAGTGGCGTCCATTCAACAGGCAAGAATGCAGATATACTTCATCGACAATGAAGATTATTTTCAAAGGAAATATATGTTGCATGATAAAAACGGGAAATTTTTCAAAGACAACGATGAAAGGGCGATTTTTTTCTCAAGGGGTGTGATCGAAACGGTTAAAAAACTCGGCTGGCCTCCTGATATAGTGCATTGCCATGGCTGGCTGGCCAGCCTGGTGCCTTTATACCTGAAAAGAGCATATAAAGACAACCCTCTTTTCAGCCGTACCAAAGTGATCTGCTCTATTTACGATGAAGCTTTTGATGATACCCTGAACGGGGATTTTGCGAAAAAAATAAAAATGGATGGCATCACCAACAAAGACCTGGCTGCTTATAAAGAACCTACCTATGTTAATATTATCAAAGCTGCCATCGACTTTTCCGATGCAATCATCCACGGGTCTGAAAAAATTCATCCGGAACTGGTCGATTACCTGAAAAGCAAATCCATACCCGTTCTCACCGTTCAGCCGGATGATAACTATATCAGCGTGTATAATGATTTCTATGAAGAGTTGTTGAAAGATATGGAGGAGGATTAGTGACTAATAATATGAGAAACCATTCAATTTCCCCTTTCCGGATGAGGTTCAGATATTTAATTCCATTGGCTTTGTTATTACTGGCTGGTGTTTTTGCGTGCAATAAACAATCAGAGATCATCGGCCTCAATCTGGTTGAAGGTGACAGGCTGGAAGTCGGCCTTGATACCACCATATCCCTGTTTGCCTACTCAGAACGGGAGGATTCCACCCGCACTGATGAGCTGGATAAAAACCTGCTTGGAAGTTATTACGATCCTGTGTTCGGAAGATCAACGGCTTCATTTTATACACAGGTGCGTTTATCAGTCAATGCTCCTGCTTTCGGGGATTCCCCGGTTACCGATTCGGTTATACTGACCCTTATTTACAGCGGATATTATGGCAACACCTCCACCGTTCAGGATTTCAAGGTTCATGAAATCACCGAAGATATGGTATTCGATTCGGCTTACTATTCGTTTGACAGCCTGGAGGTTTCGGAACTTTATGCTGAGGTTGCCCTGCAGCCTAAACCCGAAGACAGCCTGATCATCGACTCGGTAAAATATGCGCCGAGACTATCCTTCCACCTTGACAACAGCTTCGGAGATAAAATTCTCAATGCGACGGCTGCCGAACTCTCTGATAACGAGGCGTTTCAGAGTTTCTTCAAAGGATTGTATGTTTCTGCCGAAACCGTAAATGCCAGCGGCGAGGGAGCCATTTTATATTTCAATCTGCTCAGTGCTGATTCCAGAATCACTATATATTATAACGACAGTCTGCAATTTGATCTTAATATCAATGAATCCTGTGCGCGGTACAACAGATTTAAAGATGAATATCACCTGAGCAACGACCCTTTGTTCCTCGATCAGGTTGTAAACGGCGATACTTCCCTGGGGAGTGAACGCCTGTATTTGTCAGGGTTAACCGGTATCCGCACCCTGCTGTTTTTTCCGGGCCTTAAAAACTGGATTGAATCGGGGAATATTGTGATCAACCAGGCCAGATTGATTTTACCTGTTGTTTCCTCAGGCACAGAATACGATCCGCCATCCGCCCTGTCGGTTTACCGCATTGAGGACAGCGGATTAGAAACCTACACTGACGACCAGTATGAAGGAGAGGATTATCTGGGTGGTGATTACCTTGAATCGGACGGGCATTATTTTTTCAGAATATCATTGCATTTGCAAAACCTAATAAATGAAACCTATCATGACAACGGGCTGAGCATTAAAGTTACCGGCAGATCATCAAAAGCCGGGGGAACGGTCATTGCAGGCACGAACCCTCTCCTTTCCGGCCCGGCCATGCAACTCAGGATAATTTATTCTGTGTTGGAATAAATTGCTTCTTTGCAAACTCCATTTAATCTCATAATTCCGTATTTTTGCTGCGTAAATCAAACAATATGTGTGGAATCGTAGCTTACATCGGGGAAAAACAGGCATTGCCCATACTGCTTAAAGGATTATACCGGCTTGAATACAGGGGATATGACAGTGCAGGCCTGGCCTTTTTAAATCCCGGACTTCAGCTTTATAAAACCAAAGGGAAGGTTGCCGATCTTGAAACTTACATTGAAGGTAAAAACACTTCAGGTACCATCGGAATTGCGCACACCCGCTGGGCTACACATGGTGAACCCAATGATATTAACGCCCATCCCCACTTTTCACAATCGGGTAAACTAGCTATTATTCATAACGGGATTATTGAGAACTATGCAGTACTCAAGGAAGAGTTAAAGCAGAGAGGTTATTTATTCAAGAGCGAGACGGATACGGAAGTGCTGGTTCACCTGATAGAAGATATCATGCATAATGAAAAAACGGAGTTAGGCGAAGCGGTAAGGATTGCACTGAACCAGGTCATCGGCGCTTATGCCATTGTGATCATGTCGGAGAATGATCCCGACACGCTTGTGGCAGCAAGGAAAGGAAGCCCGCTGGTGGTCGGTATAGGCGACGGGGAGTTTTATCTTGCCTCCGATGCCACTCCTATAGTTGAATATACCAAGGATGTGGTTTATCTCAACGATGAAGAAATAGCCATATTGAGCAGGAAGCAGAGCCTGACCATAAAAACCATTAAGAATCAGATCAAAACCCCCTATGTGCAAAAACTTGAACTCAGCCTGACAGCCATAGAAAAGGGAGGGTTCGAGCATTTCATGCTGAAGGAAATATATGAGCAGCCGCGTTCTATCAGGGATAGTATGAGGGGAAGGCTTAATGCGAAAGAGGGAAGGGTTTCTTTAGGCGGGATTATTGATTATGAAACCAAGATGAAAAACGCCAGGAGGATAATCATTATAGCCTGTGGCACTTCATGGCACGCCGGACTTGTAGGTGAATACCTGTTTGAGGAACTTGCCCGTATACCTGTTGAGGTGGAATATGCTTCAGAGTTCAGATACAGAAATCCCGTTATCAGCGAAGAGGATGTGGTAATCGCTATCTCCCAGTCAGGAGAAACTGCCGATACCCTTGCTGCCATTGAGCTTGCCAAATCCAAAGGCGCGACAATCATTGGTATTTGTAATGTTGTTGGGTCCTCTATACCCAGGGCAACCCATGCCGGTTCATACACCCATGCCGGTCCCGAAATCGGCGTGGCCTCCACCAAAGCATTCACAGCACAGGTGACCATACTTACCCTGATGGCCCTGCGTATTGCCTATATGAAAGGCAGTATTGAGAAATCGAGGTTCCACCAGATCATCAATGAACTCGAATCGATACCTGAAAAAGTGGAAGAAACCCTCAAGGTAGATCCCGAAATCAAAGAGTTGGCCAGGATGTTTACCTTTGCCCGAAATTTCCTTTACCTGGGAAGAGGATATAATTTCCCTGTTGCCCTCGAAGGCGCTTTGAAACTGAAAGAGATTTCATACATCCATGCCGAAGGTTACCCGGCAGCCGAAATGAAACACGGCCCTATTGCCCTGATCGACAGGGAAATGCCGGTTGTTGTTATTGCCACCAACAGGGGGCCGTACGATAAGGTTATTTCCAATATACAGGAAGTGAAGGCCAGAAATGGGAAAATCATTGCCGTGGTTACCAAAGGGGATATTAAGGTGAAAGAGTTGGCAGATTATATCATCGAGATCCCGGAAACGGAAGAAATGCTGGTTCCATTGCTTGCTACCATCCCGTTGCAGCTTCTGTCATATCACATCGCCGTTATGCGCGATTGCAATGTGGACCAACCCCGGAACCTTGCCAAATCGGTAACAGTGGAATAACCGGTTGACAGGATAATTCCAAAAGGTTTGTTATTGACCACCTGAGAACTTATCCATATCAAAGGCGGGAAGAAACTTTGTTCCAATCCACTATTTTCCAGAAATCCCGGATATATTCAGGTCTTCTGTTTTGTTTATCCAGGTAATAGGCGTGCTCCCAGACATCGCATGTCAGTAAGGGGATAAGGCCATTTCGTATAGGGTTCCCTGCATTGCTTTCAGGAATGATGTCAAGCTTCCCATCCGGTTTTTTTACCAACCATGCCCATCCTGAGCCAAAAAGACCGGCAGCAGTGTTGGAAAATTTTTCAATAAATGCATCAAAGGATCCAAAATCCCTTATAAGAGCATCGGCCAACTCCCCGTCAGGCGCCCCTTTTTCATTTGATGTCAGACAGTTCCAGTAAAAAGTGTGGTTCCAAACCTGGGCTCCGTTATTAAAAATCCCTCCTGTAGCCTTTATGATTATCTCCTCCAGGGTGGCATTTTCAAATTCTGTTCCGGGGATTAATTTATTCAGGTTGTTCACATAGGCCTGGTGGTGTTTTTCATAATGAACCTCAATGGTTTTCGCTGAAATATAAGGTTCCAGGGACTCTTTTGCAAAAGGAAGCGCTGGTAATTGATGTGTCATAGATGAAAAATTTTAAAAGTTAACTTTATGTTTCATGATCACTGTATTCTGAAAAGTATTTAAGGGCTCTGAGATATATTTTATCTGAATTAAGGTACATGGGAAAGAAACCGGCATCCCCGAATTTTATCCGTGCAAAATAAGCCCCGAGCAGGATATAAATTTTTTCCTCAGCAAATTCAAAACCGGCGCTGTTGTAAATTACTCCCTTCCTCTCGCAGTATTGTATAAATGTGTCCATCATTTCTTTATTCACCCTGAATCCGTCCAAAAAATCACCGGCAGATGAATAATGCAGAGCAGAAAGATAAGAATTTTCGTAATCGAATACAAATTTCAGGAAGAGGTCATTTTCCAAAAGACGGTTGTAATAAGCCAACCCCGGATCACTTTCCGCCGGGATAAAGATATCCGGCATAATGCCGCCTCCGCCATAAACAATTTTGCCTTCCGGTGTAATATATTTCAGTGAATCAATAATGGGGACGGAATCCGCATTTTCGAGTTCACCATTCATATATCGCAGGTAATATTCATTATGGTAATTATCAAAACCATCATCTTCCATCGAAGAATAGGGTTTCTGGATACACCTGCCGGTGGGGGTAAAGTATCTTGCCACTGTGAGCCTTAGAGCGGAACCGTCACTAAAATCGATTTGCTCCTGGACCAATCCTTTACCGTATGACCTGCGTCCGATGATAATGCCCCTGTCATTGTCCTGAATGGCTCCGGCAATGATTTCGCTGGCGGATGCCGAATGGCCGTCGATAAGTACAGCCAATGCGATATCTTCACATCTTCCCCTGGAGGAGGCATGGTATTCGGTACGGGGCCGGTTAAACCCTTCGGTATATACTATCATCAAGTCCTTTTTAAGAAATTCATCGGCGATCTTAATAGCCGATTGCAAATATCCGCCTGTGTTTCCCCGCAGATCCAGTATCAGATTCCTCGTACCTGCCGAAAGCAGGTAATCGATGGCGGCAGTGAACTCATCATAAGTATTGGCTGCAAACCTGCTGAGTTTCATATAACCTGTTCCTTTGGCGGGTAAAAAATATGCATCAATGCCTGAGGTTGGAATGACATCTCTTTGTAGGGTAAAACTTATCAATACCGGTGAACCCCGCCTGTAAACCTCAATTTTAACCTTACTGCCTCCCGGACCTTTCAGTGTTCTCATAACCTCCTGGTTCGTTATACCCCGGCCCGCAAAACTGGAATCGTCCACGGTCACGATTCTGTCGCCCGGCCGGAGGCCTGCCTTTTCCGATGGCCCACCTTCTATGCACCAGATCACTGTCACCGTATCATCAATGATCCTAAACTCAACGCCTATCCCCTTGAAATTGCCGACCAACGGATCATTCAAATCACTGAATTCTTCTGCAGTGATGTATTGCGAATGCGGATCAAGATGTTTCAGAACCCCGCCTATGGCATCCTCCAGAAGCTTGTCCCTGTTTACCGAATCCACATATTCGAAGGTAACGTAATTGATTACATCGTTGACCTTATCAGCCCTGGTCTTTTTAATGGGGTTAAACCCATCGGGGAAAATATTCCGTGGGGTAAGCCAATAACCCAGAAAAATTCCTGCGATCATAACCACAGCAAAGACTAATGGCAGATATATCTTAACTTTGTTTTCCTTTGAAGTCATACGACATTTTGACTTTGCCAAAGTTACGGTTTTAAAATAAATAAGCCCTTATTTTGGGATAAATGATCTTTAGGTCCATTATTATAATTCATATTTGATTTCTGACGTTTCAGCAGCATATTATGACATCAGGGTAATTCCTGATATAAAACATGACTCCGCATATATTATCTTTGCCTCAACATTAATTAAACACATTATGGAAAATCATAGCAGAAATAACACTTTCGGCTTCGGGATGCTGATCATTGCCGCAGGCTTTGCCATTCTTCTTCACCAGATGGAAATACTGCCTGCCTGGCTGGATGACATTCTGATATCGTGGCAGATGTTGTTAATAGCGATTGGATTATTCAATGTTTTTTATAAGCAAAGCAGGGTGGCGGGATATATCCTGATTTGTGTAGGGGTTTTTTTCCTGCTGCCTCAGGTTTTTGAACTGCCTCCACGTTTCGGCAGGAATTTCTGGCCCTTGATCATCATTGCCGTGGGCGTTCTCATTTTGTCAAAGTATTTCAGGAGGGCAGGCAACGGTGGGGCTGCCGGAATATCCACATCAGGCGCCGATTATATTGACGAGTTTAACATTTTCAGCGGATCGGAGAAAAAGGTGACCGTCAGCAATTTCAAAGGAGGAAAGATCACCTGCATTTTCGGAGGGTCTGAAATAGATCTCACGGGTTCTGAATTGTCGGAGGGTGAAAACGTTATAGAGATATTTTACCTTTTTGGGGGCTCCTCCCTTATTGTTCCTGCCGGATGGATGATCCACAACAAAGTCACCAGCATATTGGGCGGGTTTTCCGATAAAGGCAACATGGTGAAACCCTCTGACGGGATCAGTAAACAATCTCTGGTGATCACAGGTACCGTCATTTTCGGCGGAGGGGAGATCAAGAGAAGGTGACAATTAAAGATTACTAAGTTAGCTGCACCCCGGATTTTGGTTGGCCTCTCCCTCTTAATCCTTTTGATATAGAGGACCTTGTTTCTTTTCCACCTCCGGGTGATTTTTATTGCTGATTGTAATTTTTGTATATTTGCATGCTGAATCAAACTGTATATGGGTACGATTACATTATATCTGTCATTTTTTGCCCTCGTGCGCAAGCCTATGTGCATGTGTTAGTCTTCAGACGGCTTCCGTTTGAAGACAGTTCCTTTTTCCCCCCGATTTTAATTTAACACAACAAATGGCATGATGCATAAAAAGGACATCCGGCAGGAACTTGCCCGTCGTATCCTGATTTTAGACGGGGCCATGGGAACCATGATCCAGCGTTACCGGCTCACTGAAGAAGATTTCAGGGGCAGCCTGATGAAAGTATGCCCCAAAAACCTCAGGGGCAACAACGACATACTCTCGCTTACCCGTCCTGAGGTCATCTCGGAGATCCATGAAGCTTATCTGGATGCGGGCGCCGACATCATTGAAACCAACACCTTCAATGCCACCGCTATTTCACAGGCAGACTACGCAATGGAGGGATTTGTATATGAAATGAACCTGGTTTCGGCACAACTTGCTGCCGAATGTGCAGCTCGTTTCACCCGGATGGATACTTCAAAACCCAGATACGTGGCCGGATCCATTGGGCCTACAAGCAAATCGGCTTCCTTTTCACCTGATGTGGTCAATCCGGGTTTCAGGGAGAAAGGGTTTGATGACTTTTATGAAGCGTACAAAGAGCAGATCAGGGGTTTATATGACGGCGGAGCCGATCTGTTGATCATAGAAACGGTTTTTGACACACTGAATGCCAAAGCAGCGATGAAGGCAGCCATGGACTGGTTTGATGAATGCGGTAAAAGCCTGCCCATTATTGTTTCCGGCACAATCACCGACAAGAGCGGAAGGACATTGTCAGGCCAGTCGCTGGAAGCTTTTCTATACTCAGTTTCCCATGTCCAATTGCTGGCCGTGGGGTTGAATTGTGCATTGGGCGCCCGTGAACTCAGACCTTTTGCAAAGGAATTGTCTGCCAGATCTCATTTTAATACATGCATTTACCCTAATGCCGGCCTTCCCGACCCATTGGGAGAGTATAAAGAGACCCCCGGCATTATGGGAAGCCTTCTGAATGAATTTGTGGAGAATGGCTGGGTGAACATCATCGGGGGATGCTGCGGCACTACCCCGGATCATATCCGCGAAATGGCAAGGATTTGCAAAGGGATGGCGCCGAGGACACTCCCACCCCCTCCTGATTACCTGAGGCTGTGCGGCCTCGATCCCCTTCCTGTTTATAGGGGAAGTAACTTTATCAACATCGGGGAGCGTACGAATGTGGCAGGTTCAAATAGGTTTGCAAGGCTTATCAGGGAAGAAAATTACGAAGACGCAATTGAAGTGGCCAGGCAACAGGTTGAAAACGGCGCCCAGATGATCGATGTGAATGTGGATGATGCCATGATCAACGGCAGGCAAGCCATTACCTCTTTTCTGAGGTACCTGTCGGCTGAACCTGATATTTCAAGGGTTCCGGTGGTAATAGATTCTTCTGACTGGAAGATTATTGAGGCAGGTTTGAAATGTCTTCAGGGCAAAGGTATGGTCAATTCACTGAGCCTGAAAGATGGGGAAGAAGAGTTCAGGAAAAGAGCCGTCCTGATTAAGAAGTACGGCGCTGCAATGATTGTAATGGCCATTGATGAAGAGGGGCAGGCTGTTGATTTTAACAGAAAAACAGAAATATGCCGGCGGGCATACAGGATACTTACGGAAGAAGCGGGGATCCCTCCATCGGACATCATCTTCGATCCCAATATCCTTACCATTGCTACCGGTATGGACGAGCATAACCAATACGCAGTGGATTTTATCCGTGCTGTTGAGTGGATCAAAAAAAACCTTCCCCATGTATCAACCAGTGGAGGGATCAGCAATCTGTCATTTGCTTTCAGGGCCAATCAAAAGGTGCGGGAAGCAATGCATTCGGTTTTTCTGTACCATGCCATCAGGGCCGGTCTTGACATGGGGATTGTGAATGCCGGAATGCTCCGGGTTTATGATGATATACCGGACGACCTCAGAATTTTGGTCACTGATGTGGTCCTGAACCGCCGCAGGGATGCTTCCGCCAGGCTGTTGCATTATGCGGAGAACATTCATCAGGAAGGAAAGACGGCTGTTAAGGAAGGGGAGTGGAGAAGCCTTCCGGTGAAGGAGAGGCTGATCCATTCATTGGTCTTTGGTTTCACAGATTACCTGGAGGATGATATTGAAGAGGCACGGTCATTGTACAAAAGCGCCCTTGCTTTGCTCGAAGGCCCCTTGATGGAGGGAATGGAAACCGTGGGAGATCGCTTTGGTTCGGGGAAGATGTTCCTGCCGCAGGTCATTAAAACCTCCCGTGTGATGAAGAAGGCCGTTGCTCTCCTCAAACCTTATATAAGGCAGGAGAAAGCCCTGGAAACCCATATCAGCAAAAAGAAAAGGATCCTTTTGGCCACGGTGAAGGGCGATGTTCATGACATCGGGAAAAATATTGTAAGGGTAGTGCTGGAATGTCACAACTACCATGTGATTGATCTGGGTGTGATGGTGCCGGCTGAAACCATAATAGAAAAAGCAATTGACGAGCGCGCGGATGTGATCGGCCTGAGCGGATTAATCACCCCTTCATTAGAGGAGATGGTGAATGTGGCTTCTGCCATGCATCGCAATGGGCTCCATCTACCCCTGCTGATCGGCGGGGCGACTACTTCAGAGCTGCATACGGCCGTGAAAATCGCACCTGCCTTTCAGCACCCGGTATTCTACATTAAAGATGCATCCCGATGTGCAGGCGTGCTAAAAAAGATACTATCGGAAAAAGAAGGCAAAGGCTTTTGCATTTCTGAGACTCAACGGTATGACCAAATCAGGGCCGGATATATTCAAAAACAAGGTGTCTCAACATTTGTTTCATTGGAGGAAGCCCGTTCAAACAAACTGAAAATCAACTGGAAGGAAATGGCGTTTCCAACCCCCGCCTTCACGGGCATCAGATTTTTTGATGATTATCCGCTTGAAGAGATAAGCAGACATATCGACTGGACTTTTTTCTTCCATGCATGGCGTATTTCAGGAAAGTATCCCGCCATTTTCGGGGATCCGGTCAAAGGGAGGGAAGCACGGAAACTTTATGATGATGCGAAGGCGCTTCTTGGAGAAATGATTCAGAATAAGATGGCTGTGGCAAAAGGGGTAATCGGTATATTTCCTGCAGCTTCATCAGGGGATGATGTGTTGGTCTTCAGGGATCAGAAAAGGGAGGAAGTTATTGAAAGGCTGTTTTTTCTCAGAAATCAGGAGCAAAAGAAACCCGGGGTTCCCAACCTGTGCCTTGCCGATTTTATTGCACCGCCGGAAACCGGCGTTGAGGATCACATCGGGCTGTTTATCGTTTCTGCCGGAGAAGGGATAGAAAAGTGGGAAAAGGATTTCAGGTCGAAAAATGATGATTACCGCAGCATAATGATCAGAATTTTAGCCGACAGGCTGGCTGAAGCCTTTGCCGAACTGATGCATGAAAGGGTGAGAAAAGAGTTTTGGAGATATCCGATCTACGAAAATAATGCAACCCATGATTTGCCAAAGGAGGGTTATCAGGGAATACACCCTGCTCCGGGATATCCTGCCTGCCCCGACCATTCAGAAAAGGAAACCATATTCAGATTGCTGAATGCCCCTGATCATTCCGGCGTTTTACTCACTGCCGGTTTTGCCATGTCGCCCCCTGCATCAGTTTGCGGTTATTATTTCATGCATCCTTTTTCCAGGTATTTTTCCACCGGAAAACCCGGTCATGACCAAATGCTGGAATACGCTTCCAGAAAAGGATTATCCCTGAACAAGGTCAAAGGATTCATCGGACATAATCTTCAACAGGTTGATATATCATGAAAAATGAAAATAACAGAAGCAATTGATAAGCGGAAAAGGACATTGTTCACCTTTGAGGTTCTTCCTCCTCCAAAAGGCAGCGGTATCGACTCAGTGTATGACGCCATTGATCCTCTTATGGAATTTGAACCCTCATTCATTGATGTGACCTACCATCGTGAAGAGGTTTCATTCAGGGAATTTCCCGATGGAAGGATTGAAAAGAAGGTACTCAGGAAAAGGCCCGGAACCGTTGGAATATCTGCAGCCATTAAATTTAAATACGGGGTAGAAGTTGTGCCGCATATCATTTGCGGAGGTTTTACAAGGGAGGAAACAGAAAACGGGCTTATTGACCTGCATTTTTTAGGGATACACAATCTGCTGGCCGTCAGGGGTGACAACCTTCCGGGGGAAAAGCACTTCAGACCGACAAAGGGAGGGCATGAATATGCTTCCCAACTGATTGCACAAATACATGATCTCAATGCAGGCAAATATCTGGATGAGGAGATTGAAGATGCAACCCCTACCGCTTTTACCATCGGTGTGGCAGGATATCCTGAGAAGCATGCAGAGGCGCCGAATCTGAAATCCGACATCAGGCATTTAAAGGCGAAAGTTGAGGCCGGGGCCGGTTACATTGTGACACAGATGTTTTTCGACAACACAAAATATTTTGATTTTGTCAGGCTTTGCAGAAAGGAGGGGATTGAAGTGCCCATTATCCCGGGGCTCAAGCCGGTAACTGCAAAAAACCAGTTGCATACCCTGCCAAGGACTTTCAACATCTCCATTCCTGAGGATCTGCAGCGGGAAATTGAGAAATGCAGTGACAACAGATCCTGCAGGCAGACGGGGATAGAGTGGTGCATTGAGCAATCAAAAAATCTGATGCGTTCGGGTGTGCCCGTGCTGCATTATTTTACAATGGGGAAAAGTCAAAGTATAAGAGAAATTGTTGCAAGGGTTTTTTGAAACGAAACTGCATTTCTCAGAATGGAATGCTTCCTAAAGGCCTCTGACCCGGGGTACCCCCGCAATAAAGTCTTTCAGATAGAAAGGTTCAAAATAGGCGGTGTCTTCTATTTTGCCGGTTTCAAATCTGCCGGATGCAAGGCTTGCCATGTGTGTGGCCGATGGGAGAAATCCCTCTTCAAAAAATGCGTTGCGGTGATGGATGATTTCTTTGCATTTTGGAGCGCCGGAGCCAAAAAAGAACATCTTGTATGAGTCCAGCAGACTGCGGAAAGAATCCTGGTCAATAACTTCAGCCCTGGTTTCCCGGATTTCTTTCATCCGTTTGCAATATACTGCAGAATAAACTTCCATTCTTCTGGCATCAATCATGGGGCACAACAGAAAGTACAACTCTTCCTGCCTGTGCTTTTCCCGCATCCCAAAAGCCATTGATTCGAGGGTGTTCACAGCAAGCAGAGGGATGCCAAGCGAATAGCATAATCCTTTGGCCGCTGAAACGCCAATACGAAGACCTGTGTAAGATCCGGGTCCCTTGCTTACGGCCACAGCATCAAGGGATGTCGCAGCAATGCCCGTTTCTGTAAGGGTTTCCTGAATGAAAGGCATCAGTTTTTCAGAATGGGCATTCGGCTCATTGGTTTCTTTGCTGAAGATGACCTTGTTTTTTTCAGCCAATGCGACGGAGCAGACTTGTGTTGCGGTTTCGATCAGCAGGATCTTTGTCATAGTATCATTGAAAAGGCCTATCCTTCATCCTTGTAAAGCTCCTCGCGGTCAACTTTTCTTACGGGATCACCCTCCTTAAGATGTTTGGATATAGCCCTGTACGGTCCGGTTATGACTTCATCTTTTTCATTCAGCCCTTCAGTGATTTCGATATACCTGGTATCCTGTATTCCGGTTTTGACCTCCTTCATGGTGGCAACACCGTTGTTAATAAGAAATACATATTCCTGCAGTTCCTCCTCCGCTTCCACCGGGTTCTTCTCATTTCCCATTGCTTCATTTTTCGAAAGGGTAGTGTCGGCTCTTGTTGTCACAGCCTGTATCGGCACAGTCAGAATATGGAAAGCTGTTTCGGTTTGTATGTCAACTGTGGCAGACATTCCAGGCCTGAAGGGAGACCTGATGGAACTTTCTTCACCCACGAGGTCGGAGTAGGAATCTTTTAGTATGAGGATTTTCACTTCAAAGTTGGTTACCTGATCGGCGCTGATCCCTGTGATATTGGCTGAAGTGGCAATTTCGGTCACTATTCCCCTGAACTTTCTGTTGAGGTAAGCGTCCACTTCGATGATGCACGTATCAAAGAGACTTACCCTGACAATGTCGTTTTCATTTACTTCCACATTCACCTCCATCCTGTCGAGGTCTGCAATCCTCATGATTTCGGTGCCTGAAGAAAATTGTGATGCACCTGTAACCCGCTCGCCTTTTTCTACGCTGAGCCTGGAAACGATGCCGTTATTGGGTGAATATATGGCCGTCCGGGTAAGGTTTTCTTTGGCTTCGCGGAGAGAGGCCTCAGCGCTGTTTACCATATACTGCGATGCTTTTACGTTTTCTTCGGCAGCATTCACCTCTTCCTTTGTAACTTCATAGGTTGATTTGGCTGCATCAAAATCCGATTGGGATATCACTTGTTCCCTGAATAGTTTTTCATTGCGTTTGTAATCTTCTTCTGCCTTGTATAGCTGTGATTTTGCCTGGGCAAGTCGAGCCCTTGCATTGGCAAGATTGGCTTTTTGTGATTGTAAGGTGGCCTCTGACCTTTCATAATTGGAAATATAAATCTCAGGATCGATTTTTGCCAACAGATCCCCCTCTGAGATTTTATCTCCCTCTTTTACATAGAGTTCCACTACCTCACCTGAAATATACGGGCTGATCTTCACCTCTTTCTCAGGCTGTATTTTTCCATTTGCTGCGACAGACTCAATAAGAGTGCGCTTCTCTGCAAATTCTGCCGTAACCTTGAGGGCAGTGGAATTGCTATTCTTAGTGACAGCAATCAGAATCAGAATGATAATGACAACAACACCGGCTATCATCCACCATCTTTTTTTCTTTATGAATTTCATTTTATTTTCAATTGACGGGGCAGAATTGTTAACCCTTTGTTTTCTTTTGGAAAAACTGCCGCTAAAGTAAACAAAAAAACTATGAATAGATCACCGTTTTAATGTCAGAGGCCGCCCCATATAAAAATCGAGGATTTTGGTTCTGAAGATATAATCATATTTTGCCTGTAAAAGTTCGGATTCGGCATTGTTAAATTCCTTTTTGGCATCGTTGTACTCCACTGAATTGATCATCCCTACGTTATACTTCTGTTCTGAATACCTGAAAGCCTCTCTGGTGGCATTTACCTTTTTTTCTGCGGCATTATGCTGGTTTAAAGCAGCTTTTGCATCATTGTGTGCCTGCTGGATGGTTTTCCTGAGCCTGTTTTTTTGTATATCCAGATCAAGGGCAGACTGCTCAATGGCTATTTTTGCAACCGCAATATTATTTCTTGCTGCCCAGCCGTTGAAAATGGGGATGTTCAGACTAAGTCCGACAGCGCGGTTCAGGTTGTCGTTAAGCTGATCGTTGAACGATTTTACCTTTTGTGATTCATAGGTGGTGTACTCACTGATTGAATAAACGGCTTCACCACTTTGGGTAACCCCGATTTGCGGTATAAAACTAACCGGATTCTCACCTATTTTGTTTGCCCCTGAGTATCCTGTTCCCCATGAACCTCCTAAACTCAGCCGGGGATAGAGCCCGCCTTTGGCTATCTGGAGGTTCCTGCCGGAACTTTCTACCCTGAGCTGAGCGCTTTTAATTTCAGGACGCTTCTCAAGCGCTGTGAGAAATATCTGGTTTGCTTCAGGAAGGCTCTCAGGATCCTCAATAAGACCCAGTTCAGGCTTTTCGATTTCAAACCCTTCAGGGCTCTCCAGTTCAAGAAGCTGAACCAGGTCGAGGTAGGCCAGGCTCAGATTGTTTTTTGCATCAACAAGGGCATATTCTTCAGCAGCAAGCTGGGCCTCCAGGGTAAGCTGATCGCCCTTGGCCAGTGTCCCCGCTTCCACGAGCTTTTTGGTGCGTTCCAACTGTAAGCGGGAAACTTCTACCTGGTTTTCAACGGTTTGAGCATACTCCATGTAATAAAGTATCTGAAGGTAAAAGGTGGCAACGCTCACAGCAATATCATCCATAAAGGCATCCACATCGTACCGGGTAGCCAGAAGGTTGATTTCATTCCTTTTCACAGCGTTCATTTTTGTTAAACCATCAAACAGGGTCCAGTCGGCAGAAAGATAAAAATTGTTCGATTGTACCCTGTCCGTTGCAAAATCATTGGTAAAAGGGTCGATCCTTTTGCCCCAGTTATAGCCATGGGAGCCGTAACCGTTCAGATAAGGCAGCAGGTTCAGTTTGCTGTAAAGGAGCGTTTGTTCTCCCTGTTCAATTCCCCAAAATTGTTTTTTTATATCCAGGTTGTGGTCTTGAGCATAGAGGATGCATTCCTCAAGCGACCACACCTTTTGTTCCTGCCCCTGCAGTTCCAATGATAACATCTGAAATAAAAAAACCATCACAGTTGCTGTGATGATCCCGTTCAAAATTTCATTTTTCAACGCCCGCAGCGGCACCAAAAAGTTTTTTCTTCCGATATGCATAACTGGTTATTGTTTTAAGTGTTTGAAAAATACCATAAAATATGCCACAATCATAATAATCTGATTCTTAAAACTTCACAAAAATAGGCCAAAAGTTGAAATATCAAACTTGTTCGGTAGAATACAATGCATGTCCGGAAGCGAACAAACAAGATATTATCTTTTCCGGGTGAATAACTGAGTGAAATGCATGTTTGTGTATATTTGCATTTCAGGAAAACAAAAAATTATGTTAAAGGTTTCAGGAAGGATAGTAGAGGTAACATCCGGAAGGATATTCCGGGGGTCGGTTTTTATTGACCGTGGGAAGATTGTAAGATCAGAGGAGGATGAGAACGCAGAGGGTGACAATTACATACTTCCGGGTTTGATCGATGCACATATCCATATTGAAAGTTCCATGCTGATCCCGTCGGAGTTTGCACGGCTTGCCGTGCTGCATGGCACTGTCGCTACAGTATCCGATCCTCATGAGATTGCCAATGTGTTAGGGGTAAAAGGGGTTGAATTCATGATTGAAAACGGCAGGAAAGTGCCCTTCAGGTTCTATTTCGGGGCTCCGTCATGTGTTCCCGCAACGGCCTTCGAAACTTCCGGAGCAACCCTGGGGAAGGAAGAGGTGAGGAAATTACTGGAAAGAAATGACATCTGGTATTTATCGGAAATGATGAATTTCCCGGGCGTGCTTACCGGAGATTCTGAAGTTATAGCCAAGTTGCAGGCGGCCAGGGAAACGGGAAAGCCGGTTGACGGGCATGCCCCCGGCCTGAGGGGAGACAGCATCCGGAAATACATTGCCGCAGGCATTACCACCGACCATGAATGTTTTACCTTTGAGGAAGCCAAAGAGAAAATTCTGGCCGGCATGAAGATTTTAATCAGGGAAGGCAGTGCAGCAAAGAATTTTGACGCCCTTATCGCCCTTTTGGCCGATTATCCTGACCGGGTGATGTTTTGTTCTGACGATAAACATCCTGACGGATTGGTTGAAGGTCATATCAACCAACTGGTGAAGAGAGCAATACAGTCCGGGTTTAACCCCGTGGATGTCATTCGGGCATGCACCCTCAATCCTGTGAAGCACTATGGTTTGGATGCCGGATTGCTTAGGCCGGGCGATCCTGGTGATTTCATTATGGTTGATGATCTTTTCAATTTCAATGTACTGGCTACATGGATAAACGGGATCAAGGTGGCTGAAAATGGCCGAAGCCTGCTTGAAAGGATCATTGAAGAAGAACCTAATCGCTTTCAGGCTGATGAAATCCGGCCCACGGATATCAGGGTGAAGGCTCAGGACAAAAGAATTAAAGTGCAAAAAGCATTAGACGGGCAACTGATAACGAAGGATTTATATGCAGTTGCAAAAACAGAAAACGGTTGGCTGGTCAGCGATCCCGGAAGGGATATACTGAAAATGATCGTTCTGAACCGGTATATGCCTTCAACCCCGGCAGTGGCCTTTGTTTCCGGATTTGGATTGAAAAGAGGAGCGATTGCATCCACGGTTGCTCACGACAGCCATAACATCATTGCCACAGGAACCACCGATGAAGATATAGTTACGGCAGTCAATATGCTGGTAAGAAGCAAAGGAGGCATTGCCATTGCGGATTCGGGGCGGCAGACGATGTTGCCTCTTCCGGTGGCGGGGATCATGACGGGCGAAGATGCATGGCTTGTCGCTGAAAAGTATAAGGAATTGGATGAACTTGCAAAAGAAATGGGCTCTTCCTTGTCGGCACCCTTCATGACACTTTCCTTCATGGCCCTTTTAGTGATCCCAAGTCTGAAACTGGGTGATAAAGGACTTTTTGATGGTAATAAATTTACTTTCACCTCGTTATTTGAAGAAAATGAAATATAATTTTAGCTATTTACATATTTATTTGGATATAATATAATTTTTACTAATTTTGCGCAAAACAAATTTCGATTCATTATGGCTAATTTAGTTCTTGACATTAACAAACTTGAAATGGCAGCCAGTAAGCTGCGTGCAATTGCTCATCCGATGAGGATTGCAGTTATTGACCTTTTAAATGAGAACAAAAAGCTGAGCGTAACTGAGATTTACAACCGGCTCGACATTGAGCAGGCCTCGGCTTCGCATCATCTGAACATTCTTAAAAACAAAGGCATTTTAAACTCCAAAAGGGAAGGGAAGAAAATATATTATTCCCTGAAAAGCGTAACCCTGACGGAAATCATTGAGTGTATTAACCGCTGCAATGAGGAGAAATAAGCTTGTTTTTATGAATGAAGGAGTGATCTTACTTTTTTCCTGAAGTATTTTCAAGGGCTGCAGCGAGCGTTATGTAGTCGTCAATACTCAGTTCCTCAGCCCTTCTGGAAAAAAGTTCAGAATTTGTAATGTCATCAGGAAAAGGTAATTTTTTCAACGCATTCTTCAAAGTTTTTCTTCTTTGGTTAAAGGCTGTTTTTACCAGGGTATGCAGTAGTTTTTCATCCCTTACATTATATTTTGTTTGATTTTTTGTCAGCCTGATCACCGCAGATTTAACTTTCGGTACAGGATAGAAAACATCCGGGGCCACCTCAAAAAGTTTTTCCGGCTTGTAGTGAACCCTTACAAGTACGCTTAAGATACCGTAAACCCTGGAGCCGGGAGGTGATACAATCCGGTCTGCCACTTCCTTCTGGAACATGCCTACAACGTCATCAATACGTGATTGCATTTGCAAAATCCTGAACAGGATTTGTGAGGAAATATTATATGGGAAATTTCCAATCACCGAAAAATTTCCATTGAAAATCCCTGACAGGTCACTGCTGAGGAAATCATCGTGAATGATATGATTGCTAAGCCCGGGAAAGGTTTCCTGAAGGTGGCAAACAGCCTCCCGGTCGATTTCAATGACTTTAAGATTTGTTTTCTCTCTGTTCAGCAGGTGCCTGGTCAGCACTCCAGTTCCCGGCCCGATTTCAAGGATGTTTACTGCGGAAAGGGGAAGTTGCTCCACTATTTTCCGGGCGATGTTACCGTCTCTGAGGAAATGCTGCCCTAAATGTTTTTTCGGTTTGACCACATAAGTTGTGTTAAGGCCTGAAAAGATCAATTCAGTTCAAAGAAAAATTTCTCCTCAGGCGTTACATCGTCTCCGGGTTCGCCTCTGAGGGTACGGTATCTTGCCCTGGACTGCGCAACAAATACACTTGCCTTGTACTCAGTCATTAAACGAAGGTACAACTCCATGGCCTTTTCCCTGTTCATGAATTTGGTTTCATACAATCCGGCAAGCAGGAAGAGGGCGTTATCTGCCTTGATATCGTATGGGTACTTTTCCATAATTTCCTGAAGGTATCCGGCAGCTTTTTCGTATTGGCGGGTTTTCAGGGAGATTTCAGCTTTTTTAAACAAGGCTTCATCAAGAATGGGATGCCACTGATACATTGCGATCAGGGAGTCGAGGGTGATGATGGCCAGATCATCATAATTTCTGAAGCTCAGCAAATCGGCACGCGCATAAGTCCGGAGTGCCACTGTTGAAGTGTCGTAGTCGAGATTGTCGCTGATGAGAAGCGATAGTTCAAGGGCATCGTTGGCAATCAGTTTTGATGTGGCTGCTTTCAGGACATCAAGCTGTGCTTTGGCCCAGTTGAACTCCCCGATATAAAACGACAACCTGGCGTTTTTCAGCCTGGCATAATGTCCGACAGGTTCATTTTTAAAAGCTTTTTCCACCTGAGAATAAAGCAGTGTGGCTTCCCATACATCGCCTGTAAACAGAAGGATATCGGCAAGTTCAATTTTGCATTCGGCATGCATAATGCTGTTATCAGGGCTTTTACCAATGGCATCTTCTAACAGGCTGATGGCCTCCACGGGTTTTTCAAGGTGAAAGGCTTGTAAATGAGCAAGATACCTCATTAAGGTAGTAGTGATGGAGGACCTTCCGAAATCGTCCAGCGCTTCATTGTACTCCTTTTCCAGGTCAGTAAGAGCTTCATGGTCAGCATTGTCGGACTGCATTATCCTTTCATACTTAGTGTTAAGAAGTCCGATTTTCGCAGGAAGATACAACCTGTTGTTTTTTCCTTTTTTAAGGATGTATTCATAGGCCTCAACGGCAGTGTTAAAATCCTGGTTGGATCCGGCAAGCTCAGCGAGTTCATAAACCCTTCCCCCGTCTTCATTCAATCTTTTATCCAGAGACCGGGCCTGGAGCAGGGCCATTTCAAAGTCTTTCTGCTGTATGCTAAGCCATATAAGCATTTCAGAGAAAACGACCATTTGCGGCTGTGCCTGTATCCTGATTAAAAGACTCTTTCTGAGGATTTCGCTTATGGCGCCGTCCTCATCTTCATCGATCATGCTTTGCAGCCTGTTCCTGACCAACTGTGCGTTATAGGGATCATATTCAAGGTCATTCAGGTATTCGGCAATCATACCCGAATAATTGCCCAGCTGGGAATAGAGGTTGCCCAATTCAATATGGAATGGATAGTCTTTCATTTCCTGCCTTCCTTTCAGGTAGGTTTCGATGGCAAAGTCGGTTTCACCCCTCATGAGAAAGGAATTCGCTAATTCGATGATCTGTTGTTTGTCGGGGATGATCTTTTTCAGCGCCTCCTCATACTGTTTCCTGGCCTTGTTTATCTCGCCCTGACTGCTGTAGATGTATCCCAAATCGACAAGATATCTGGGAGAAGAGGGATAGGTTCTGATTTGTTTTTTTACGGCTTTTTCCGCTTCTTTATAATCCTTCATCCCGACAAGGCAGTAAATATAGAAGGAATAATAAACCGGGGAGGCGTTCACTTCCCAGAGGGTTTTGTAAATGCCGGCTGCCTTCTCAAAATCATGATTCCTGAAATACTCCCCTGCAAGTTGTTCATCGGTGACCTTAGTGGGTTTGGGCGGAAAAATGTCAGCAGGTTTGATGATTTCATCCACCTGTCCGGCCGCAGGCTGCAGTGCCAATAAAAAGCCTGCTGTAAAAAGAATGAGCAAACGGATGAATTTTTTCATATCAGTTTTCAATAAAAACGAATCACGATGCAATTAAGTATCCGGCCAGGATGGGAAATCACCGGTTCAACTTTTCCCGGATCAATGGCGCAAGCGTTTCATAAACAGCAGTTTTCGCTTCGACATTGTCAAGATTATTACGTATCAGGTTGCAGAATTCGTTCACTTTTATTTCATTTTCTGCCACCTTTTGGGCAAGCAGCGCTTCATCAATATTGCCCTTCTGAAAATTTTTGCGGATGACGTCAAACTCATCCCGGTATTTTTCAATAAATTCATGGTTGGCTTTGTAATCTCTGAAAAAAGTAAGGATGGGTCTTCTTATGGAAACAAATTCAGCAACTTCCTTGCTGATTTCACTGATTGTACCCTCCTTAAGATCATTCATCTGATTGATTATAAATAGGATATCCCTGTCAATCTTTAAGATGGCGGAAGTATCCACTTTGTCTATTCTTTTCTCTATGCCGGCAAGCTCTTCTTCCAGCCTGTCAAGAGTGTTGAGGTAAACAGATTCTTTCTTATTGCCACACCCGTTAATGATAAGGATGATGATGGCGAAGGTGAAAAAACTTTGAACAGGTTTCATCATAGCTATAAATTTATTAATCAATAGTTTCAAATCCGGTATATTTATGTAAAGCCGGAGGGATCATAATTTCCGTTCCGGTCTGATTGTTTTCAAGAAGGGCCGCCACGGTTCTTGGCAGGGCCAATGCGCTGCCGTTGAGTGTATGTGCGGGTCTGGTTTTTCCGTATTCATCCTTGAATCTCAGTTTCATCCTGTTTGACTGGAAACTTTCAAAATTGGAAACGGAACTCACTTCAAGCCATTTTTGCTGGGCAGCGGAATACACCTCAAAATCATACGTCATAGCGCTTGTGAAACTCAAATCACCGCCGCAGAGTCTGGCAATTCTGAAGGGCAGGCCGAGCTCCCTGAGCAACCCTGCTACATGTTCACGCATTTCTTCCAGTTTCCGGTAGGATACGTCGGGATGACAAATCTGAACGATCTCCACCTTGTCGAACTGGTGCAGTCTGTTCAGACCCCTTACATCTTTACCGTAAGATCCGGCTTCTCTCCTGAAACAGGCGGAGTAGGCCACGTTTCTGACCGGCAAATCTTCCTGCCGGAGGATGGTATCCCTGTACATGTTGGTAACGGGGACTTCTGCCGTAGGAATAAGGTAAAGGTTATCCTGTCCGACAAAATACATCTGTCCGTCTTTGTCGGGTATCTGACCGGTGCCATATCCGGAATCTTCGTTGATGAGAAGAGGGGGTTGCACTTCGACATATCCTGTTTCTATGGCTTTGTCGAGGAAGAAACTGATGAGGGCTCTCTGAAGTTTTGCCCCTTTTCCTTTATAGAAGGGGAACCCTGCCCCGGTAACTTTACTGCCCAGGTCGAAGTCGATAATGTCGTACCGGGAGGCAAGTTCCCAGTGCGGTTTGGGCGTGCTGCCCCCCGGGGGTATGATTCCTTCCTGATGGACAATTTCATTGTCTTCTGAGGATTTTCCGGGAGGTACGGAGGGGTGCGGAAGGTTGGGCAGCAGAATGAGGATATTGTGCAGTTCTTTTTCTACCAGATCCAGATTTTCGTTTAATGTTTTGGCCTGTTGTTTTAGTTCATGGGTTCTCGCCCTGATGTTTTCAGCTTCATTTTTTAAGCCTTTTTTGAACAAATCCCCTATTTCTTTAGCCAACCTGTTGGCTTCAGCGTAGTTTTCGTCGAGGTTTTTTTGCAGGATTCTTCTCTCATTGTCAATCCCGATAAGTTTTTCGACAGCGTCATCAGCTTTGAAGTTTTTCAATTCAAGCCTTCTGACCACTTCTTCTTTATTTTCCCTGATGAAATTTAATTGCAGCATTACGGAAGATTTAATTGTGCAAAATTATCGTAAAGTAAAGAGAAAAAAAAATCCCGATGGTTCGGGATCTTTATGAATAAATTTTACAACCTGCGGCTGGTTTAATTTTTCTCGTGCATTTCTGTGGCAGGCACCACTGAAACGTGGGATTTATTGTCCTTTTTTCTTCTGAATTCAACCACTCCGTCGGACAGGGCATACAAAGTATGATCCTTGCCTATGCCAACGTTAAGATCAGGGTAATGTTTGGTGCCTCTTTGGCGAACAATGATGCCCCCTGCTTTAACAAGCTGGCCGCCAAATATTTTGATGCCCAGTCTTTGACTGTGTGATTCCCTTCCGTTGCGTGAGCTACCAACACCTTTTTTGTGAGCCATAATACTTGAATTTTATTGTTGAACAGCTGATAATCAATTATTTTCTTTTTCTCCTGTTTCAGGAGTATCGGCCTTTTTTTCTGCTGCCGGTTTCACAGGGCTTTCGGCTGCAGGAATTTCAGGTTTAACTTCTGTTGCTTTTTCCTTTTTGGCTTCTTTTTCCGGCTTTTGTGCCTTTTTTTCAGCTTTTGGGGGAGCTTCGGTCAGGATGTCTTCAATGAGGATTTTGCTCAGGTATTGCCTGTGGCCATTCTGTACCTGATAGGTTTTTCTTCTTTTCTTTTTGAAAACAATCACCTTGTTTCCTCTCAGGTGGCCGACAATTTTTGCCTGAACCACCGCATCACTGATCAATGGGCGTCCTACCGTGACATTGCCTTCCTTTTCGAGCACCAAAACCTGGTTATATTCCACATTGGAGCCCGGATCGCCTTTTTGACGATGGACAAATATTTCCTGGTTTTTTTCAACCCGGAACTGCTGTCCTGATATTTCTACTATTGCGTACATCTCAGATCTTTTTCTTGAAAAAAGGGAGTGCAAAATTAGTAAATTATTTCATTTACCAAAGTTTTTTTATGTTTAATTTTATTCTGCAGTTTTCATCATCCCGGAAATGAAAAACATCAGTTCATCATACTGCAATAACAATTCAGCAATGTATTGAAACGGTATGGGCTGAAGTTTTTTCAATTTTGCAGCAAAATTAAAGTGAAATTCAATGAAACGCATGATTATCTCCATTTTGATTATGATTGGGCTGGCCGGGGTACAGTCGCTGGCGCAGGAAAGACTTACTCAGACCATCAGGGGAACAGTATATGAAAAGGCCACCATGATGCCACTTCCGGGAGCCAATGTGGTTCTCACCGGTTCAGATCCGGTGGTGGGCACATCCACTGATATCGACGGGAAATTCCGGCTCGACGGGGTTCCGGTGGGCAGGGCAGGCATAAGGGTTACTTATATAGGTTTTAACGATGTGGTGATGACATCCCTTAACCTGAGCTCAGCCAAAGAGTTGATTCTTACCATCGAAATGGAGGAAATGGCCGTGATGGGGAAAGAGGTTGTGATCACGGCTACCAGGGATAAAACTTTAAGTGAGAATGAGATGGCCATAGTGAGTTCAAGAAGTTTTACCGTGGAGGAATCGCAGCGGTATGCCGGATCGAGGAACGATGTGGCCCGAATGGCTTCCAATTATGCAGGCGTGTATGGCACCGACGATGCAAGAAACGACATCATCATCCGCGGGAATTCTCCTTCGGGGCTGCTATGGCGCCTTGAGGATGTTGACATTCCGAACCCCAATCATTACGGCGCCATGGAGAGCACGGGAGGGCCCGTCAGTATCCTCAACAATAACCAGCTTGCCAACTCGGATTTTTTCACGGGGGCTTTCCCTGCCGAATACGGAAATGCAATCTCAGGGGTGTTCGACCTGAATATGAGAAACGGCAACGACGAAAAACATGAATTTCTGGGGCAGATCGGTTTCAACGGTTTCGAACTGGGGGCGGAGGGGCCCGTTTCAATAAATGACGGATCGTCATACCTTGTCAATTACAGGTATTCAACACTCGAAGTATTTGAGAAGTTAGGCGTCGAATTCGGCACAGGCACGGCAGTGCCCAAATACCAGGATATTTCCTTTAAAGTGAACCTTCCCCGAACCAAAGCCGGGAGTTTTTCTGTTTTCGGGCTGGCCGGAAAAAGCGATGTATCTTTTCTTGACAGTGAAAAGGATACCACCCGGGAGAAACTCAACTTTTACGGAGGGGAGGGATACGACCTGGTAAATGGGTCCGACCTTGCGGTGATTGGCTTAAATCATACCTTTTTTATCAATCCCACCACCTATTCCAGGTTTACTTTGGCGGCAACATATCATAATTTTGCTACCGACATTGACTCTATCTCGCCGGAAACCAGGGAAATACTGCCTTACTTCAGAAATAATCACACGGAGCAAAAGCTTTTCGCCTCTTATAAGATCAATAAAAAGATCAACTCGCGCCATCTGCTGAAAGCCGGAATACAGGCAAGCAGCCGTTTTTTTGATATCAGTGACAGTGTTTACAATGACAAAACCCTCCGGTTTGACCGTATTACGGAGTATGACGGTTCTGCTTTTATGCTGCAGCCTTATGCCGCCTGGCAATATAAAATCACCAACGACCTGACTTTAAACTCAGGACTTCATTATCAGCATTTTTTCCTCAACAACACAGGCAGCCTTGAACCACGGCTGGGTGTAAGATGGACATTTGCCGAAAGGCAATCCCTGAGCTTTGGCTACGGGCATCACAGCCAGATTCTTCCGATAACAATTTATTTCAACCAGGTAAGGCTTCCTGACGGTTCCTATTTTAAACCCAACAAAGAGTTGAAAATGGCAGGCAGCCGGCATTTTATTGCCGGATATGACATAAATTTCAATCAGAATATGCGACTGAAGGCAGAGGCCTATTGCCAGTATATCACCAATGCGGGCGTTGACGGGAATGAACAAAACAGTTATTCCCTGCTGAACCAGGGCGCCAATTTTTATGTGTGGACCCCCGACACATTGTCCAACAAGGGAACCGGCCGGAATTCAGGCATCGAACTCACTTTGGAACGTTTTCTCAGCAAGGGTATGTATTACCTTTTCACCGCTTCGCTGTATGAGTCGGAATATCAGGGGAGTGATGAAATCACAAGAAACACTGCCTTCAACGGCAATTATGTGTTAAACGGATTGTTCGGCAAAGAGTGGGCGCTTGGCAGGGATCCGGAAAAGAAGAAGCTAAGGCAGTACGTTTTGCAGGTGGATGTGAAAGCCATGTATGCCGGAGGACAGCGTTACACTCCTGTCAGGGTGGAATGGGACCCTGCAGGAAACGAATATGTTGCCAATTATGATGATGAAGTTACCTATTCCGAAAAATACAAGGATTATTTCAGGACCGATTTCAGGATAGCCCTCAGGCAAAGCAGCAAAAAGGTTTCGATGGAATGGGCCATAGATGTACAGAACCTTTTCAACAATCAAAATATATACAACCAGAAGTTCAATTCAAAAACCGGGGAGGTGGATTACAACTACCAGTTAGGTATGCTGGTCATCCCGCAGTTCAGGATCGAATTTTGAGAAAGGGGAGAAAAACTATTTTATTTACATCTTCAGTTTCCCTGTCATACCGGGATGGGCCAGCAGGTGGGCCAGGATCGCTTCGGAGGCGCCGGGCTCCAGTTTTTTCAGCAGGGTAAGCAGGCTTTCTTTTTTGTCTTCGGCGCTTTTGTCTGAGTCAATCACAGCAATCAGCCCCCTGATCTGCGATACCTTCAATTCGTTTTCGAGGGCGTGGCCGATCACTTCCGGAGGTATGGCTGATGTTTTGGCCGATGTATTGTCAGGGATTCCGAAGGTTTTTAATTCTTCAATGGCGGCCATCAGAATTTCCCTGCCCATCTTTTTGCATCTTTCGAGGTTAGACGAACGGCCGGAAGTGTCGCGCAGCGACCAGCTTGAGTAATCGTACTCGATTTTCTGAATCTGTTTGATTTTTAAGCTATTGTCTCCAAATATCCGGCCCAGCACTGCAGATGTATGCTGTTTCCAGGCTTCCAGGTCAAAATCTTTGGCGTTTAATCTGCCAATCTGTTCTTCAAGAGCGCTTATCTCTTTCATAAGTAAGGTGTTGATTTCATCATGTAGTTCATCAGTTTCCGGTTAGCAGGGAAAGGTATGCCTCATTGCCGATCATTATGACCGCTTTCCGGAATGCGTCATCGGTTTCATTCATTATCCTGATGTAGGCATCATTGTCCCATAAATTTCTGGCAAGATGGGCTTTGAGCTGATATTTAACCATGAGTGTGTCATATTCTGTCAGGCTATCTCCGGGCGGGACTCCTTTTTCTGCCGAGTAGGTCATAAATGAATCAAACAATCCCTCATCGGGATTGAATTTTTTGATGAACTGTTCTTTTGTGGAGTACTTTTTTTCCAGATCGCACCTTTGTTTGTCCAGAAGGTGAAGTATAAAATCGTTGATGATTCCTTTCCCGAGGAGTCCGGTATAATAGTCTGAAAATTTCAGCGAGTCCCATGGAACAAACACATCGGGCATGATCCCTCCGCCTCCGTAAACGATTCTCTGGCGGGCGGTGAAATATTTCAGGGAGTCGGGCATGGGAATACTGTCGGCCCAGGTAAGTTCCCCATGTTTAATCCTGTTTTCAATCTCCTGGCTGTATTCATCATAACCTTCATCATAAGGTTTCTGTATGCATCTTCCGGAGGGGGTGTAATATCTGGCTATCGTCAAACGGATGACCGAGCTGTCGGGCAGGAAATAGGGTCTTTGAACAAGGCCTTTGCCAAACGACCTGCGTCCGATGATGAGGCCCCTGTCCCAGTCCTGGATTGCCCCGGAAACGATTTCGCTGGCGGAGGCGGAGCCTTCATCAATAAGCACCACAAGTTTCCCTTCTTCAAAGGAGCCCGAGAAGGTGGAGTTGTATTTTTTCTTTGGGCTTGAAACGCCTTCGGTATAAACGATCAGTTTGCCTGCATCAAGAAACATATCGGCCAGGTCAACGGCCACATCGAGGTAGCCGCCGGAATTTCCCCTGAGGTCGAGGATGAGGCTTTGCATCCCGTTTTTTTTCAGTTGTGACATGGCCATGTGAAATTCGCCAGGAGTGCTCATGGAGAACCGGTTCAGTTTGATGTATCCAATGGTTTCATTCACCATATAACCTGCATCCAGGCTCCTGATCGGTATCTCATCCCTGGTGATCTGGAATTCCATGATGTTCTTTTTGCCATGCCGGGCAATACCCAAATTGACTTTAGAACCTTTTTTGCCTCTTAATCTTTGCAAAACAAAATCATGGTCAACATTATTACCTGTGACATTTTCATCTTCTATCCGGATGATCTTATCGCCCGGGCGAATGCCTGCCTGGTCGGAAGGACCTCCGGGATAAGGGGAAATGATCAGGATGGTGTCGTTGAAAAGCTGATAGGTCACACCGATGCCTTCATAGCTTCCTTCAAGGGGTTCGTTGGCATCACGGAGTTCTTCCCGGGGAATGTAGCGGGAGTGGGGATCAAGTTCTTTAAGGGTGGCGATGATGGCTTTCTCCACCAGTTCGGATTCATTCACCTTTTCAACATAAGCAAAGTTAATGATCTGGAGGGCTGTGTTGTATTTCTGGATGGTTTCCCTGGGATCACCCGCCTGACCGGAAAGGAGAACCGGCATCAGCAGTGTAAGGGAAAACCCCAGGAACATTTTCATGGTGCATTGATTCAATTTTCCGGCCATACTGTAAGCAATGTTAGTATATTTGTTTTTGAAGACTTTCAAAACAAAAGTAACGTAAAGGTAATTATTTTAGTTTAAACTGTTTCTTTTTCAAGTTTGCTTCCACAATATTTACAGAACACGGCATCATTGTCGTGGTTGGTTTTATGGCACCGTTTGCATTTGATGCCTCCTGAATTTTCTGCTTTGGCGATTTCCACCGAGATGATACCTGTGGGCACGGCGATGATGGCATAACCGATGATCATGACAACAGATGCCAAAGTCTGCCCGATCACCGTTTGGGGTGCAATATCTCCGTACCCCACAGTGGTCAGGGTAACAATAGCCCAGTATATGCTCCTGGGTATGCTTGAAAAACCGTTATCAGGGCCTTCAATGATATACATCATGGAACCCATAATGACTACGAGGGCGAGCACAACTTCAAGAAAAACAATGATTTTGTGCCGGCTTTCCTTCAGCGCATAGGCCAGGATGCCGGAGGCCCGGATGTACCGTCCGAGTTTAAGCACCCTGAAAATCCTGAGCAAACGGAGTATCCTGATGATAAGCAGGTATTGGGAACCGGCAAGGAAAAGGCGCAGATAGGATGGTAATATGGCGAGCAGGTCGATGATGCCGTAAAAACTAAAGATATAACGACGGGCATTTTTTGCGGAAAAAACCCTGAGTACGTATTCGACGGAGAAAATGATGGTGAATGCCCATTCGGCAGCGATCAGTTCATCATGATATTTCTGATTGAACCCCTGTACACTTTCGAGCATCACTGCAGCCACACTGAGTGTAATAAAGATAAGCAAAACCACATCAAATGCCTTTCCTGCTGGGGTGTCGGCCTCGAAAATGATTTCATAAAGCTTCGACCTGATTTGGTTGATCCTGTTTTTCTTCATGCTATGATAATCTGTGCCGGTGCAAAGGTCAGAACTTTTCATGAATTCCCAGGCCGAAAAGGGCAAAATCATATTTCACAGGGTCTTCCGGATCAAATCGCCTGAGGCGGGAGGTCAGCTCTTCGACCGCTTTCCAGTCGTTCTGCTTCCTTGCCAGGAGTTTGAGCCTGCGGGCCGTATTTCCGGTATGGATATCCAGGGGGCAATAAAGTGCGGAGGCCGGAATGCTCTTCCAAATCCCGAAATCCACGCCCCTGTTATCTTTCCTTACCATCCATCTCAAAAACATATTGATTCTCTTCGCGGCCGAGTTTTTTGCCGGATCGGGCACATGCTTTCGCGTTCGAGGCAAAGGCCCCATGGAGAGGAAGAGTTCTCTGAAAGACAGGATGGATTCCTTCATGGTTATTCCTGCCGTCAGAGGTTTGGCAAAGACCGGCTCAAGGGAACCATACTGAGCGTAAATCCCCTTTAGTGAACGGATGAAATAGCTGCAGTCATCCCCGTTGAAAGTCCTGTAAACGTAACCGGCGAATCTTTCCACTTCTTTGTCCGTTGATCCTGTGATGAAATCCAGAGGGCTGTTATCCAATAGGTTCATCAGTTTGCGGGCGCCCGACAGGATCGATTTCCTGTTGCCCCACGAGATGGCGGAGGTGAGAAAGGCAGAAATCTCGATATCTTCTTTCCCGGAAAAACCATGAGGTATGGAAACCGGATCAGTCTCAATGAACGAGGGTTGGTTATACCGGCTAACTTTTTCTTCTAAAAACTCATAAAGTTCTTTATCTGTAAGCATATTGCACTGCTTTCAATCTTTGCTGCGGGCGTAGGGTGTAACATCCTGCCCGGCAAAATCATGGTTCAGGTACTTAAAATATCCTGCCATAGCGATCATGGCTGCATTGTCGGTGCTGTAACTGAATTCCGGAATATGGACCTGCCATCCGTTTTTTTTCCCTACCTCAGTGAGATTTTCCCTGAGGGCTGAATTGGCAGAAACCCCTCCTGCAATGGCAATTTCACGTATACCTGTTTTTTCTGATGCCTGTTTTAATTTTTCCATAAGCACTTCAATGATGGTGCGCTGGATGGAAGCGGCGAGACCGGTTTTATTTTTTTCAATGAATTGATTGTCTTTGGCCAAATGATCCCTTACCAGGTAAAGGAAAGAAGTTTTGATGCCGCTGAAGCTGAAGTTCAGGGATGGCACTTCCGGTTTTGGAAACCTGAAAGCCATATCATTTCCTTCTTTCGCCAATTTATCGATCACCGGGCCACCGGGATAAGGCAGCCCCATGATTTTGGCCGCTTTATCGAAAGCCTCTCCGGCAGCATCATCCAGTGTGCGCCCGATAATTTCGAACTCATGGTGGCTTTTCACCACCACAATCTGGGTATGGCCTCCTGAAACCGTAAGGCATAAAAAGGGAAAGGAAGGGGGTCTGTAACCCTCCTTTTCACTTTCAATAAAATGTGAAAGGATATGTGCTTTCAGATGATCGGCCTCGATAATGGGTATTCCGAGTCCCATGGCAAAAGCTTTGGAAAAGGATATGCCGACCAGCAGCGAACCCAACAGCCCCGGGCCCCGCGTAAATGCCACAGCATTCAGTTGAATTTTTTCAATCCCGGCTGTTTTGAGGGCCACATCAACCACAGGTACAATGTTCTGCTGGTGGGCCCTGGAGGCAAGCTCAGGAACGACTCCCCCGAATTTCTTATGGACATCCTGTCCTGCAATGATGTTGGCAAGAACTTTGTTATCCTTCAACACAGCGGCGGCAGTGTCGTCACAGGACGATTCAATACCCAGGATGAAAATGCTCATAATCAGGTTGAAAGTTCATATTCATATTCACAGATGGCAGTTAATAAACTTAAAAAAATTATGACTGCCACATTGATCATTTGCTGAATTTCGTTAATTTTAATGAAGCAAACTACGCAAAAGTATTAAAAATAAGATTCTCAAAACAGGTGTCATAATGGTTGCGGTGATCACCGGATTGATCATCCTGCTATACTTATTTGTGCAACTTCCTTTTTTTCAGTCGTTTGTAGCGAAAAAAGCCGCATCTTACCTGTCGGGAGAACTGGAAACTGAAATATCCATCCAAAAACTGCGCATCACAGGATTCAGGACAATACACATTACAGGGCTTAAAATATCAGACCGGCATAAGGATACACTTTTGTACAGCGGCCACATTCACATTTTCCTGAAACAAATTTCGGTAAAAAGGTCGTTTTTTGAATTAAAAAGGGTGAGCCTGGAGGATACATACTTTTATCTGAAAACCTATCCGGGTGATTCTGTGATGAACTTCAGTTTTATTTCGGATTATTTCAGCGGCGGAGAAAAAAAGGCTGAAGGGATTTCCCCTGTCCTGATTTGTCATGAACTGAATATTGCAGGTTTGAATTTCAGGATGGATGATATGAACAGGCCTGAAACGCAGGCAGGAATGGATTATAACCATTTGGGAATCTATGATGTTGAGCTTAAGGCTGAGGAGGTCAGGTATGCAGGTGATTCGGTCACAGCCAGGGTCGGACTCCTGTCGGCCCGCGAGAGATGCGGGATACACCTGAAAAGTTTTCAGTCGGATTTGAAAATGGCCCGGGGCAGCATAACCGCTGAAAACCTTTTGTTGGAAACCAACAGATCGTCGCTCGACATGGACCTGTCGTTCTCTTACAGGGGTTTCAATGCTTTCAGCTATTTCATTGATTCGGTGAGGATCAAAACGGACATAAGAACGTCCAGCCTGAACTTCACCGACATCGGTTTTTTTGCCCCGGAGCTGATGAGCATGCACAATCAAATCGGCCTGTCGGGCCGTTTATCCGGAACGGTCAGCAATATCAAAGCCAAAGACTTCTCTTTTTCTTACAATTCAAGCACCAGGTTTTTGGGGCAGGTGATGATCATTGGCCTGCCAGACCTGGAGGAAACTTTTTTGCGTTTATCGGTTGAAAACCTTATGACCTCAGCAAGGGATATTGAGTCATTTAAATTGCCGGGTAACAAACAGATAGATGTGCCTCAGGAGTTGTTCATGGCGGGAAATGTTTCTGTTAAGGGATCATTCACCGGGTTTTATTACGATTTTGTTTCTTATGCAACGTTCCGGTCTGAGCTGGGCAGGGTGAATACCGATATCATGCTGAAGCTGGAAGAGGGCGGTGATTTTGTTTACAGCGGCATGTTAAGCGCTGGAAATTTTGACATTGGCAAGCTCATTCCGGAGAACAAATTGCTTGGCAAAATTGATTTCAGCCTCAGGCTGCAGGGTTCCGGTCTTACTTTCGAAACAGCCGACATTGTGATGGACGGCCGTATCGAATCGGTTGAATTTTCTGGAAACATATATGATTCCATTTCACTTGCCGGAAGTTTTCGAGATAAGGCATTTGAAGGGAACCTTGAAATCAACGATGAAGTCATTGGATTGGACTTTGTGGGGAGGATAGATCTTGGAAACGCCATACCCCGTTACAACTTTAAGGCAAACATAAGAGATGCCAGGCCCTATGCGCTAAACCTTTTTGATGCCGATTCATCTCTTCAGATATCCAGCCATCTCGACATTAATTTCATGGGTACAAAACCGGATAACATGCAGGGGATCATCAAAATTGACAGCACGTTTTGTTTTTACCTTGGGAAAGTCTATTTTATGGATAACCTGACTGCTTCTCTGACAGGAGACAGCACGGATTACAGGGTACTGCGGCTTTTCTCCGATTTTGTGGATGCCTCAGTGGAGGGGAAAATGGTTTTCAGTGACCTCTGGCCTGCTTTTTTGATGACGGCAGACTTATATCTTGATACCCTGATCGTATCATGGGATACCCTTGCTGCACAAACCATTCAGAATTTTATTTTTGATGTCAACCTGAAAAAAACGGATTATTTAACGGAGCTTTTTGTGCCTGGCCTGAAGTTGACCGGTGAAACAAAAATCAACGGTTTGTTTAATTCGCAAAACAATGACATAAAGGTGAATGTGTCGTCAGATATGCCTGAATATCAAGGAATAAAATTTCAACAATGGAAAATCGCTGCAGGTACGGGTACTGGCAGAGGAGTGATTTCGATGACAAGCGACCGCGTGTTTTTGTCGGATACGCTGAATGTGGACAGTCTGAATTTTCGTGCGAATGTTGACAATGACAGCATACTGTTTGCCTGCCGTTGGAAATATCCCATTCCCGACTACAATGACAAAGGTGAAATCATCGGATTTGTTGATTTCTTCAATGATCACAGTTACAAGATCAGGCTGCAAAAAGCCAACATGCTTATAGGTGAACACAATTGGAGGATCGGAAAGGAAAACTCCATTCTGATAGATACATCCTACATTGCAATTTCAGATTTTATTTTTAAAAGCGAAAAGGAGAAAATCACAATCAACGGCATTGTTTCCAGGGATCCGGCTGATTCATTACGGGTCGTTTTTGCAGATTTTAACCTTTCCAATTTCAACTTTCTTCTGGATAACCTCCATATTAGCATTGACGGTGTGGTGAATGGAAGCGCTTGCGCTTCAGGGATATATAATTCGATAAACCTTATTTCCGACATCAGGGTGGATGATTTCAGTTTCAATGGCGAACGAATGGGCGATGCCCTTTTTGTTACTGCCTGGGATGCTAATGAAGCCTTATTCAAACTGAACGCTGACATCATCTATACAGGGAACATCGGGCAGAAAAAAATTCTGGGAATGAAAGGAACGTTCAAACCCGGAAACGAAAACAACAATTACGATATCGAAATAGAACTTGACAATTACAAACTTAAAACCATTCAGCCGTTTCTTTCTTCCTTCACATCGAGGATAGACGGTCAGGCTTCCGGAAAAATACACATGTCGGGTAAGACCAATGAGCCTGCTTTTACCGGGGATGTCAGCCTGATTCACATGCAAATGCTTATAGATTACCTGAATGTGACCTACTATTTTGCCGATAAAATGTATTTTGACGGGGATAAGATCCGTTTTAAGGACATGATCATCTATGACTCACTCAACAACCAGGGAGTGTTGTCGGGCGCCATTGATTTCGGAAAATTCAGGAAGATAAGCCTTGACCTGTTACTGAAAACATCAAACCTGGCCAGTCTGAACACCACTTCCGGCATGAATGAACAGATTTACGGGAAAGCGCATACGACCGGGGAAATTAAGATAACGGGGCCGGCGGATAATCTTGTAATCGACATTGCCGTAACCACCGGTGAAGGTACACGGGTTACCGTTCCGGTATCCAATTCGGTGAACCTGTTGACCGATTATATTGTATTTATGGACCCTGAGGCCCCGGACAGTGAGGATCCCGCGGAGTTCAGGCAGGATGTTTCCGGTTTAAGCATGAATTTTGACCTTAACGTTACACCGGATGCAGAGATAGAGATCATCCTGCCATACCGTACGGGCAGGATCAAGGGAATGGGAGCCGGTGAATTAAAGATGGCCATTGATCCTAAGGGAAACTTCACAATGAACGGTGATTATGAGATCAGAAAGGGGACTCTGTTCCTGACTTTGCAAAACGTTGTAAACAGGCTTTTTGATATCAGCAGGGGAGGGAGGATATGGTGGACGGGAGATCCATACGACGCAAAAGTTAATCTCAGGGCGGTATATAAAGTGAAAACCACATTGGGCGAATTTGCGCCTGATGCCGATTCATCTGCACGAGTTCCTGTTGACTGCATCATTAAACTGAGCGGCAAGCTTCTTGATCCACAGTTTAAATTTGTTATTGAGTTTCCCGATCTGTCAGAGGATGCAAAACAGTATATATATTCCAGGCTCGACACCACCGATCAGGCGGTCATGAATCAGCAGATGGTTTCATTGCTGGTGCTCAACAGCTTCAGCACAGCATCAGGAACTTCGAGCGGAGTGGGTTTCAATACTTTTTCGCTACTGTCGAATCAGATCAACAATTTACTCTCGAGGGTCAGCAGGGATGTTGACATTGGAATAAATTACAGGCCCGGTGACAACCTCTCACAGCATGAGGTTGAGCTCGCCCTTTCCACACAGTTGTTCGATGACAGGGTGAGCATTGATGGCAATGTGGGTGTGAAAGGCGACCAGAACACCGGCACAACAGAGAACACCAACAACATTGTGGGAGAGGTCACCGTTGAGGTGAAAATCACACGCGACGGCAGGTTCAGGGTAAAGGCCTTCAACAAAGCAAACAACAGTTACCTGTATAAAAACTACTCCCCTTACACCCAAGGGGTAGGCATTTTTTACACCCAGGAATTCAACCGTTTGAGCGACCTGCGGCGATCCAAAAAAAAGCTGATCATTAAAGAAGTGATTGAAGAATAATGTTCCCTGATTATTAATTTTCCGATTATTTTTGCAGTCAGATTGACAACAAACATACAATATGATTCAAAGAATTCAAACTTTGTTTATGGCAGTGGCAGAGATATTCTTCATCCTCACTGCTTTTTTCCCTCTTGCCTATTTTTATTCCGATACTTCGACATACAGATTGTATTTGTATGAGATCAGGAATATGGTGCCGGTGACCGGGAACCTTTTCAGCCGGTATGCCACCCTTCCTTTGATTTTGTTATGTGCTGCCGGCGTGTTCCTTACCGTTTGGGCTATGGTTAATTACAGGAACAGGTTGTTTCAGGTTAAGATAAACAAGATCAACATCCTTTTCACTATTTTCCTGGTCGGAGGGATTTTTTTCTTTTATCCTGCTTTCATTGAGCGGGAGATAAACACAAGCGCAGAATTTACCACCGGCGCATATTTCCCCCTGTTATCGCTGCTCCTGCTGATCCTTGCCAACAGGTTTATTATGAAGGATGAAAAACTGGTCCGTTCAATGGACCGCTTAAGATAAGTCCTGTTAAATACCATTTCTTTCAATATCAAGCACTTCCATATTTTTTGCTTCGCTTTTGACTATTTCCAGCCTGATGAGGGTGATGCTTTTATGTAAGCCGTAACGGCCGGCAGCCCCGGGATTGATGTGGAGGTGGTTGTATTTATGGTCGAAGAGCACTTTAAGGATATGGGAATGGCCTGTTACTACCAAATCCGGCCTTTCGTTCTCAATTATTTTTCTGGCATTCACATTATAATGGCCCGGGTACCCTGCGATATGAACCAGGAACACCTTCATCTCTTCGCAGGTAAATATCAGGTGTTCAGGAAGAATTGCCCGCAAAGGGGCGTCATCAATGTTCCCATAAACCGCCCTGAGGGGTTTGAAAACGGTCAGTGTATCGAGGACACCGGCGCTGCCGATATCCCCTGCATGCCATATTTCGTCGCAATCCCTGAAAAAGTCAAACATTTTGGGATGCAGGTAGGAGTGGGTATCTGACAGTATTCCTATGCGCATGGCCAATGATTTATCCCAACTCAGTGCACCTGCCCGGGAGTGGCGACAGAGCCGTCAACCGACTTTCCTGCCATAGTGAATGTGATTTTCAGCGTGTTGAAAACCCTTATTGCTTTTTCGTCTTTAATGCCCGGTTTCCATTTTATCATACGGGCCAGCCGTATGGCTTCTTCGGTACACCCACCCCCCAATGATTTGAGGGTATGTATGTTGGAAATCCTTCCGCCGGGCTCAACCACGAATTTTATTTCGACTGTCCCGGAAATGTTTTGTCTGAAGGCCGCTTCAGGATATTTCAGTTGGTTTGCCACGAACTGATCCAGCGTGCAGTTCAGGCTGCTGAAGACCGGTCGGGGGGAAACATCCGCCTGAGCCGGGTCGTAAACAATGCCCGATGTATCCACCGGTTGGTATGGATAGCTGATTTCGTCATATCCTCTTTTTTTGCACAGCTTACCATACTTCCCTGCGGCAAATTTTATGGAAAAAGTGTGTTCCATGGCTTGAGGGATGCCCAGCACATTTCCCGGTTTCCAGAGTATCATCCTGAGAATCCGGATGGCTTCGGAATCCAGCCCGGGGCTTACCGGTTGTGTAACCCTGATTCCGGATACACTGCCATTGATGCCGACAATGAAAGCGAGGGCCACTTCTCCTTCGGTTTTGGAGGCGAGGTCTTCAGGGGGATAAACCATTTCCTCTTCAATAAATTCCCTGATGAGCCATTTTTCGCTCAGGGGTTCCGGCGGAACCATGTCCTGGGCCGTCACCGCTGTTGCAATGAATATGCCGGCCATCAACATTATGGTATCCACGAAATGACGTATGCCTGCTCCGGACATGGCGTGATCTTTTGTGTAAAGGTAGGAATATTTTTTCTTGCAGAGTTTTTTTTGACAGAATCCGGTCCGGATTGATTGTAACGGGTTTATCCGGTTAAGGGGAACAACCATTGGTTTACGCATCGGCAGCCTGTATATTAACAATTCCTGCCTTCCCGTGGCTCCGGCAGAGAGCAAATGTACGGTAAAAATATGGATGATACATTTGCAGTGTGGTTTTTTGATGGGGAGGAAAATATTTTTATGAAAACACTTGACATAAAACCCTGCATTTTGTACTTTAGCGCTTTAAAATCTAAGCCGGTGACCGT
>JAFGME010000185.1 GCA_016927695.1 Bacteroidales bacterium | reverse complement strand
TTGGATCTGAAGCCCGGAGACGAGGTCATCACCACCTCATTTACCTTCATCGCCACAGCCGAAGTGATCGCTTTACTGGGTTTAACACCCGTACTGGTGGATGTCGACAAAAACACTTTCAACATTGACCCTGAGGCAGTTGAAAATGCGATCACACCAAAAACCAGGGCGATTGTCCCCGTGCATCTTTTCGGCCAGTGCGCCGATATGGAATCCATCCTCAGGATAGCCCGGAAACACAATCTGTTTGTGATCGAAGACAATGCCCAGGCCATCGGGGCCGATTATATATTCAATGACGGAACACGGAAAAAAGCCGGAACCCTGGGAGACATCGGCTGCACCTCCTTTTTCCCATCCAAAAACCTGGGATGCTATGGCGACGGAGGGGCAATTTTCACCGATGACAGCAATTATGAGAAACGGCTGAGGGCAGTCGCAAACCATGGCAGCGAATTGAGATATTACCACGACTATGTCGGCGTCAATTCAAGGCTCGACAGCCTGCAGGCAGCCATTCTCAAAGTAAAGCTAAAGCATTTGGACGAATATGCCGATAAAAGGCGCAAGGCGGCAGACCATTACGACAGGGCATTTTCAGGACAGTCCGGATTGAAGGTTCCCGAAAGGGCCTCTTTCTCCACCCATGTTTTCCATCAATACACACTTGTTGTGGATGGAATATCCAGGGATGGCCTGCGCGATTACCTGGGCTCGAAAAACATACCGGCCATGGTCTATTATCCCGTTCCGCTGCATTTGCAAAAGGCCTACACAGACCCGAGATACCGTGAAGGGGATTTCCCCGTTACCGAACATCTGAGTAAAAATGTCATTTCACTGCCCATGCACACAGAACTCACTGCTGATCAGCAGGATTACATCAGCGACTCAGTACTTGAATACTGTAAAAAATAAATGTATTATGGAATATTTTGCACACGAAACAGCAGTCATTGACGAAGGTTGTAAGATAGGCAGGGGAACCAAAATCTGGCATTTCTCACACATCATGAAAAACTGTGAAATCGGTGAGAATTGCAATATCGGACAAAATGTGGTTGTTTCTCCCGATGTTGTGCTTGGCAGAAATGTCAAAGTCCAGAACAATGTGAGTATCTACACGGGTGTGATTTGTGAAGACGATGTTTTTTTAGGGCCTTCCATGGTTTTCACCAATATCACCAATCCACGCAGCGCAATCATCCGCAAAGACCGGTACGAGAAAACGCTGGTGAGGAAAGGCGCCACCATCGGGGCAAATTCAACGATTGTCTGCGGCAATGAGATCGGTAAGTTTGCCTTTATCGGAGCAGGCGCTGTGGTCACCAGAGCTGTTGAGGATTACGCCCTTCTGGTGGGTAATCCGGCACGCCGGATTGGATGGATGAGCGAATACGGGCACAGGCTGCATTTCGATGCGGAAGGAGTAGCCGCATGCCCTGAAAGCGGCGAGAAATATATTCTCATTGATGGAAAAGTTAAAAAAGCATAATCTTTAACCTACAACATGAACGTTTACAATTTTGCACTGATCGGAGCGGCAGGTTACATAGCCCCGCGACACATGAAAGCCATTTACGACCTTAAACATAACCTTTCGGCCATCCTGGATAAATATGACGGTGTTGGAATCATTGACAGCTACTTCCCCATGGCCGATTTTTTCACTGAGCCTGAACGTTTCGACAGGCACCTGGACAAGCTCCGGCGCAAAGGGGATGGAAGGATAGATTACGTGAGCATCTGCTCCCCCAACTATCTCCACGACTCACACATCAGGCTTGCCCTGCGAAACGACGCACATGCCATTTGCGAAAAACCGGTTGTGCTGAATCCCTGGAACCTGGATGCACTGCAGGAACTCGAAAAAGAAAATGACAAAAGGATTTACAATATCCTCCAACTCAGGTACCACAACAATATTGTCGCCCTGAAAAACAAGATCGATCAGGGACCTAAGGATAAAATATACAATATTGATCTTACCTACATCACAAGCAGGGGGAACTGGTATCACAGGTCCTGGAAGGGGGACATCTCAAAATCAGGAGGCATTGCCACCAACATCGGCGTCCACTTTTTTGACATGCTTTCGTGGATTTTCGGAAAAACCAGGGAGAACATAGTACATCTTCTCACCGAAGATAAAGCCGGCGGGTTTCTTATGCTGGAAAAGGCAAGGGTCAGATGGTTCCTCAGCCTCGACCAGAACACCCTTCCCCCGGAGGTCATTCAGAAAGGGCAAAGGACATTCCGTTCCATCACCATCGAAGGGGAAGAGATCGAATTCAGCGGAGGGTTCACTGATCTGCATACCGTTACCTACCAGGAGATACTGAAAGGAAACGGTTTTGGCCTTGAAGACTGCCGTCCCAGCATCGAAACCGTATTTACCATCAGGAATTCCTCTCCTGTCGGGCTGAAAGGCGATTACCACCCCTGTTTAATGAACATCAAATAATCAATATCAAAATGGATCTTTATAATCAACTGATCAACAAGCAAGCCAAACTGTCGCTCATTGGATTAGGATATGTCGGGCTTCCCATAGCCCTGGCTTTTGCACGGAAAATTCCGGTGGTGGGCTTTGACATCAAACCCGAAAGGGTGGAGATGATGAAAAATAAAATTGACCCCAGCGAGGAACTTGAACCGGCAGACTTTGACCACTGCGATATCCTGTTTACATCCAACCTTGATGACCTGAGAGAAGCCTCCTTTCATATTGTGGCCGTACCCACACCCATCGACAAACATAACCTGCCTGATATGAGCCCGGTACATGCAGCTTCGAGGACAGTTGGAAAAGCGCTGAAAAAAGGGGATTATGTGATTTATGAATCCACTGTGTACCCCGGAGCTACAGAGGAGGAATGTATCCCGATACTGGAGGAATTGTCGGGATTGAAACTGAACGTGGATTTCAAGGTGGGTTACTCTCCCGAAAGGATCAACCCGGGCGACAAGGAACATACAATCACCACCATCAAAAAGATAGTGTCGGGCACAGATGATGAATCCCTTGACATTATTGCAAAGGTGTATGAACTCATTGTTGTTGCCGGCGTTCACAGGGCTCCCTCCATCAAAGTCGCAGAAGCGGCCAAAATCATAGAAAATACCCAGCGTGACGTGAACATAGCGCTGATGAATGAATTGTCGATGATTTTCAATAAAATGAATATCAACACGTATGATGTTCTTCAGGCTGCCGGCACAAAGTGGAATTTCCTGAAATTCTATCCCGGGCTTGTAGGGGGACATTGCATTGGCGTTGATCCCTATTATCTAGCCTTTAAAGCCAAGGAATACAGGCACCACCCGCTGATCATCAACGCAGGAAGGGCGGTGAACGATGAGATGGGATTTTACGTGGCCCAGCAACTGGTTAAAAAACTCATCGAAGCAGGCAAAAATGTCCAGGAATCAAAAGTTTTGGTGATGGGAGCCACTTTCAAGGAAAACGTAAGCGATATCAGGAATTCCAAGGTCGCTGATGTAGTGCATGAATTGACCTCTTATGGCATACAGGTGGAAGTTACCGACCCCTTTGCCTCCTCAACGGAACTTCAAAAGGAATATGGATTCGGACTGACCGATCAGCCCGGCAGCAACTATGACGCTGTAATTGCGGCAGTTTCCCATAAACCCTACCATGATCTTGATGAAGACTATTTTTTATCCATTACAAGCGAAAACGCAATTTTTGCAGATCTGAAAGGAATTTTCAAAGGCCGTATCAATAAACTCACTTACTGGTCGTTGTAAAATCCAAAAGAAAGTAACAATGAGAATTCTTGTTACCGGAGGCACCGGTTATATCGGTTCACATACGGTGGTTGAGTTACAGCAGGGCGGGTTTGAAGTGGTTATCATCGATGACCTCTCCAATTCGTATGCCGGGGTGGTTGACAACATTGAAAAAATCACGGGTGTCCGTCCCGGTTTCGAGCGGATCGACCTTTCCTGTGAAGAAAAAGTTATGGATTTTTTCCTCAGAAACAACGGTATTTCAGGGGTCATACATTTTGCTGCATTCAAAGCAGTGGGTGAATCCGTTGAACAACCGCTGAAGTATTACCGGAACAACCTTCTTTCACTCATTAATGTGCTGAAAGGCATGGAAATGCATGGGATAAGTCCCATTGTGTTCTCCTCCTCATGCACCGTTTACGGTCAGCCCGACATGCTTCCGGTGACTGAAAATTCCCCCCTGAAAAAAGCATGGTCGCCATACGGCCACACCAAACAGGTATCGGAAGAAATCATTGCAAACACAGCCAGTGTCACCCAAATAAACTCCATCCTGCTCAGGTATTTCAATCCGATCGGCGCGCATGATTCGGCCCTGATCGGCGAATTGCCCATTGGCATACCCAACAACCTTGTTCCCTTCATCACCCAGACAGCCATCGGGAAAAGGGAATGCCTCAGCGTTTTTGGAAACGATTACAACACCCCCGACGGCACTGCAGTAAGGGATTACATCCATGTTGTCGATCTCGCAAAAGCACATGTAACGGCGATAAGCAGGCTGATGAAATCGGAAAACCGGCAGAAAGTAGAAATTTTCAACATCGGAACAGGCAACGGATTCAGCGTACTTGAGGTCATTCAGTCGTTTGAAAGGATCTCAGGCCAAAAGCTCAATTACCGGTTTGCCCCGAGAAGGCCGGGAGACATTGAAAAAGTCTGGGCAGATACTGCGCTGGCCAACCACGTTTTAGGCTGGAAAACAGAAAAAAACCTGGATGATATGATGGCTTCCGCATGGAAGTGGGAAAAATCCATCCGGGGAAAATATGAATAAAAAATCAGATCATGGCTCCTGAAAAGACCATACTCATTACCGGAGGGGCCGGTTTTATCGGCTCGCACGTTGTCCGGCTCTTTGTCAACAAATATCCGGAATACAGGATCATCAACGTAGACAAACTCACCTATGCGGGCAATCTTGAAAACCTGAGAGACATTGAAGACAAGCCCAATTACCTGTTTGTAAAAGGAGACATTGTTGACCAGGCTTTTATCCACGATATTTTAGGCCGGTATGCGATTACCGGAGTGATCCACCTTGCCGCTGAATCACATGTTGACCGTTCCATCGCCAGCCCGATGGAGTTCATCCATACCAATATCACAGGCACGGTAAACCTGCTGAATGCTGCCAGACATCACTGGAAGGGCACATCCGGAGAAAAGCTGTTCTATCACATCTCCACCGATGAAGTTTACGGATCACTGGGGGAACAGGGATATTTCACCGAGCAGACGGCTTATGACCCCCGGAGCCCCTATTCTGCTTCCAAAGCCAGTTCCGACCACCTGGTCAGAGCTTACTTTCATACTTTTGGCCTTCCTGTTGTGATCTCCAACTGCTCCAACAATTACGGGCCTTATCAGTTCCCGGAAAAACTGATCCCTCTCTTCATCCACAATATAGTGAACAACAAACCCCTTCCCGTGTATGGCAAGGGGGAGAATGTCCGCGACTGGTTATATGTCGGCGATCATGCCGCTGCCATCGATATCCTCTTCCATCACGGGGAAAAAGGGGAAACTTACAACATCGGCGGCAACAACGAATGGAAAAACATCGACCTGATCAAAAAACTCTGCTCAGTGATGGACGGTAAACTGGGCAGAAAGCCCGGAACCTCAGCCCGGCTGATCACTTCCGTAAAAGACAGGGCAGGCCATGATCTCCGTTACGCTATCGACTCGTCAAAAATAAGGAAAGAGCTGGGATGGAAACCCTCGGTTGATTTCGACAAAGGCCTGGAAATGACGGCCGGATGGTATCTCAGCAACAAGGAATGGATGGAGAAAGTGACCTCCGGGGATTACCTGAAATACTACGAAGAGCAATACGTAAAGCGATAAGCTGCCTGGAATGCCGGCTGAGGCTAAAAGCTGGCGGGAATTTCGAGGCTCGCCACTGTCAACCTGCGATAAAGTTTATTAGATGCAATACCGTTCAAATTGGCACTTTCTGCCCGCTTGATTTTAGCCTTTATTATGCCTTCGCCCTTTTTCATCGTCAAATTTAGTATTATTTGGTTCAACTCAAATTAATTGTTAGGCTACTAATTTTAATTTGCTAATATTTTCTGGTGTATGTCTTTGGCTCCAGAGGATATATTGTGCTCCTTTATTGTCAAGTGCCGATAAATATTCATCACTAACTTCTCTGTCAATGTCATTAATAACAGCAAGTCCAATAATTTCTTTTTGGGTTTGCTGCTCTCGCACTTTTTTTATATCGTCCCATGTGAATAAGAAATGTGGCAAATTCATTTTATTTACAGAGTTGAATGATTTGATTACAATTTCAGTATTCCTATATGCAATTTGAAAATCAAAAGTAAATTCAAGACCTGTGCTGCCCTTAGAAATAAAGTAAGGTGTATAAATAAGTTCCTGCTCGTCCAAATAAGCTTTTACATCTTCCCTGAAAACAGAAGCTACAGTGTGCCTTGCCAAATAATACATATCGGCTGTTTCAGAAATTGCAGAGATTAAATTTAGCTTTTTCTGCGGAAAATCCCTCTCGTTTGCTTCGGTGGTCAGTTCTTCATTGTTCATTTGCACACCATAATTGATAAGAATACGGTCAAGTATTTCTTTTCTTTTGGGTGAACGGGTAATTTCAAGTCCACTTAATTCTAAATCTCTTAGTGTATTACCATCATCAGAAAGAATGATTTTATTGCCTTCTTTTTTTGCATAGATGTCCACCGTATCGTTGAATAATCCAACAAAGGGGGTGCTTATTTCGATCCAACCAGAAAAATTGTTGGCTGTCACTAATGTTTTTTCCTTAAGAAAAGCATAATAATCGTCCATTAATGTATTTATCCAATTCATAATATTCTCATTTGATGATTGAAGGTAATGGCAGTTTTAATGTTGATTTTCTGAAAGAATGCGTCTATTGTCCGTATGTAATCTTCCCTACCATTTAGTTCTTTTACCGGAAAGTCATCTAATTCCAAAGGTATCGCCCAAGCTAAAGGTTTGTAACCGTCTACTACATAATGTATATGGCCAGCGTAACCATCCAACCACTGTCCTGCAAAGGGTCTGAAAATTTCAGGTACAGTTGGGGTTATGTCAATTGGGTTAAAATGCCTGCCATTAAAATCAACTCTTAACAAACCGTTTTGTGTGCTATAGTCCTGGTGATGGAGACTTATTTTTAACGTCTTCTTTTCACTTTCTTTAATGTCAAGTAACAAATTTTGGTCTAAGTCGTCAGGTGCTGAAAGTGCCAGCCGAAAACTCATAGGATATTGAATTTCCATAAAAAAGGTTCTGGCGATTTCACCATTCTGGACAATATATTTGTCCAAACCTATCAGATATTCAGCTAATTCTACTGTCATTCTTAATTCTTAAAATTTCTGTTCAAAGTTAATTTTTTTTGTTGGTTTACTGTTTTATGTGTCGGATTTTTAGGGTGAGGAATGCCTGACGGGCAAACAGGTCAGCAAATCCATATATCACCGGTCTGATTTCCCAACCCCCCGGTATTTTAGAGTGATGATTTGTGATTTTAGGTTTGCGATGCAGCTATTCATTTTTTGCAAACCCAATCCGTAGCGGTATACATGTCAGAAGTCAGGAACCCCTGCACTCAGTGTTTCCACACCGCCGCTGATTTTTTTTACCAACCCCTGCAAAACTGTTCCCGGACCAACTTCAATGAATGTGGTGGCGCCGCCGTTCACCATGTTCTGCATTGTTTGTGTCCATCTGACAGGAGAAGTCAACTGGGCGATCAGGTTGTTCCTGATGGTTTCAGGATCGGTAACGGCCTGTGCGGTAACATTCTGATAGATGGGGCATATTGGGGTTCCGAAAGGAGTTTTTGCAATGGCTTCAGCCAGTTCAATGCGTGCAGGCTCCATGAGAGGGGAGTGGAAAGCGCCTCCCACTTTCAGAGGCAGCGCCCTTTTTGCGCCCGCTTCCTTCAGCCTCTCACAGGCCGTTTCAATGCCCGTCACGGAGCCGGAAATCACAAGCTGCCCGGGGCTGTTGTAATTGGCGGGTACCACCACATCGTTGATTTTGCCTAACACTTCTTCCACCACGCTGTCTTCGAGGCCTAATATCGCAGCCATGGTGGAGGGTTGTGCCTCGCAGGCCTTTTGCATGGCCATTGCCCGTGCATATACCAGGCGGAGGCCGTCTTCAAAAGAAAGGGAGCGGTTGGCCACCAGCGCCGAGAACTCGCCCAGACTATGCCCGGCCACCATATCCGGCCTGAAACTTTCCTTTAACACCGAGGCAAGGATCACCGAATGAAGAAAAATGGCAGGTTGGGTGACTTTTGTCTGCCGGAGGTCTTCATCAGCGCCGTTAAACATGATGTCAGTAATACGGTAACCTAATATTTCGTTGGCCTTCTCAAAGAGACTCCTGGCTCCGGTGAAGCCATCATAAAGGTTTTGGCCCATACCCGGAAACTGGGCGCCCTGTCCGGGGAATATATATGCTTTCATAAAAAAAATATTAATTTTTAATTCATTCTTTTATCAGGCGCTGTTTTCATTTGCCCTCACAAAGATAAACATACTTTACTTCCGGATGCTGAACCTTATCTGGTCTTTCTCAAAGGCGCTTTGAGTGACGATCAGGAATACAAAAACGAAATGGGACACATCAGGCAGATATTTGATGTTAAGGAATGGTGATGTGTGTTCTAAATGACTTCATAACGGTAAATGAGACAATTCCGTTAAAAAAGGGTGTTCCTGTCCATTCCCGTATCACATAAAACTGATCCATTCACCCTGCCTGTGGCGGGTATTGTGAATATTTTTTAACCCCTTGTTTCATATTCCGTTATGTTTTTGTAAATTTGTTTGTTCCTTTCAGGTAAAGAAAGTTAACACTTAAACAATAAAGAAATGAAAACTTTTACAACACTCCTTGTTTGCCTGGCCCTGACCGTATCGGTTTCAGGCCAGAATCGCGCCTGTGTTCCTTCCGGATTGAGAGATATTGCCATAAAAAAGGAAAGGCCGGCGCCCGAACCGCAGGTGTTTCCGGCTCCTGCACAACATACGCCGGCAAAAGCAGGCTTTGTCCCTGAAGAAACGGTTATCGGAACAACGTGGTATGACGACCAGAGCAACTCCAGCATCCAGAACAGAATGGTGATTTTTCCCGATGGTACGATGGGCGCTACATGGACCCGGGGTATGGATTATGCAGGCGGTTTCCCTGACCGCGGATCAGGATACAACTATTTCGACGGCTCGGCATGGGGCACTGATCCGACGAACATTGTGGAAGATGAACGCACAGGCTGGCCTTCCTATGCGCCCCTGGGTGAAGACGGCGAAATTGTCGGCGCCCATACCAATGCCACCGGCATCAAGATTTCAAAAAGGACAACCAAAGGCGAAGGCGCCTGGGAGTATTACACCCACAGCGGCCCGATGCCCGATCATGCCAAACTGATCTGGAACCGGCTGATTACCAGCGGCACAACCCATGAGAGGATACACATGCTGGCTTTGACCGCTTCCACTGACTATCAGGGTACCCCATACATGGGGCTGAACGGCGCCCTGGTTTATTCGCTCTCCCCTGACGGAGGCAACACCTGGCTCATGGACAATGTAATCCTCGACGGAACCGGAGCCGATTATTACACCGGCTATTATGGCGACACCTACACTTTTGCACCCCCCAAAGGCGACATCATTGCCTTTGTGGCAGGGGAAAGCTGGTACGACCTCTACCTCATGAAATCCACCGATGGAGGTGAAACCTTTACCAAGACCCTCATCTGGGAACACCCCTATCCATTCTGGACTCCATACACAGCCACCGACACTTTCTACTGTGCCGATGGAGCGCACAGCGTAGTCATCGATGAAAACGATATGGCCCATGTGGCCTTCGGGATCAACAGAAGCCAGGCCGATGGCACACAGGCAACCTGGTTCCCCTTTGTGGATGGCATCGCCTACTGGAATGAAAACATGCCCGCTTTCTCCAGCGACCACCACGCCCTTGATCCTTACGGACATCCCAATTCGGAGCTTATTGAAGATTACAACCTCATCGGCTGGACACAGGATGTTGACAACGACGGACAGATCACCTTTGCTTCCAATGGCATAGAAACCATGGGGCTGTATTACCTGGGCCTTTCAAGCATGCCCCAACTCGTGACCGACGCCTGGGGAGGGATGTTCCTCATTTTCAACTCCCTTACCGAAACTTATGACAACGGCACTCAGAATTACAGGCATATCTGGGCCAGGTACTCCCCTGACGGTGGCACAACATGGCTTGATTTTGTGGATCTGAACAGTGACCTTATTCATATTTTTGACGAATGTGTTTATCCTTCCTGCGCCACTTACAACGATAATTTTCTTTACCTGGTCCACCAAACCGACGGTGAACCCGGGCTTCATGTCTGGGGCGACCTGGATGCAGCTACGGAAAATAAAACCACCGTGATGAAAATTCAAAGGCATGAGATCACCGGAGTCAGGGAAAACAAGCCTTTTATACACGATTATGATGTGTACCAGAATTACCCGAACCCGTTTGACGCATCCACCACCATACCGGTGAACCTCAGAAAGACGTGCAGCCTCACCCTGGAAGTTTTCGATTACACCGGCAAAACCCTTGAAATACAAACCATTTCTGATGCCAGACCCGGACTCAACAAATTTACGGTCAGCGCTGAAAACCTTTCAGACGGGATTTATTTCTATAAGGTCAATGCCGGAGACAATGCTATTGTAAAGAAAATGGTTGTGAAGTAAAAATCCTGTGGCAGACAAAAAGAGGCTGTCTCAAAATAGGGAAACAGGTTTTTGCGTTATATACAACGGTATGAAAATTCAGGCATTGTGGTTTTGGGTCACGCTCCTGCTTGCCGGAGTGATTTCCTGTCAGACTTCGCGTAAGATGGCGGGGCTGGATGTGTCAGGATTTTACTCCGAAAAAGCTTTTACCCATCCCAGGTCAAAAGTCTTCCATATCAATGATTCGGTATCGGAACTTTACCTTGGCATTAACACGGAGGATTTTCTCCGTGCAGTTTCCAGGGCCACAGGCGATACCGTGGTTAGATTCCGGGTGTCCTATGAACTGTATAATCCGGGTGAATCCAAAATCATCGCCGACAGCGCTTCAAGGATTTATAACGATGTAAAACAGAATCCCGGCGCCTCTGAAATGATCCTCCGGTTCGAATTGAAAACCGGGCGCCCGGAGAACAATCTTCTCCGGATTTCACTGACCGACTTAGACAGGAACGAGAACCATACCGTTTACAAATATTGCAGGATTGACCGTGCCGGTAAAAAATCGCGGCAGTATTTCCTGGTGACCGATGAATACGGCCTTCCATTTTTTGACGACTATTTTGGCAGTGATTTGCCCTTTTTTATCCATTATTCCATACCCGGGGAAAAAATGCTTGTTGTTCGCTATTTTAGCAGGGAACACCCCATTGCCCGGCCTCCTTTTGCCCTGGAGAAGGATAAACTGTTCCGCTTTGCTCCCGACAGCCTGTTCACCTTACCTCTTGACAATGATGGGAATACAGGCAAACTTGTCCTGAAGAAGGAAGGCATTTACCACTTCCAGGCTGACACTTCCTTTAAGGAAGGACTTACCCTGATGCGGTTTCATGACGGTTATCCCGAAATAGGCACCCCCGACCAGGCTCTTTATTCCATTCGTTACCTTACAACACGTCCGGAGTACGAGAGCATGCTCAAATATGCCGACAGGAAAACGGCCATCGACAGCTTCTGGCTTGAGAGGGCAAGGCAGGATCCGGGCCGGGCTAAGTCAATGATCAAAAAATACTACAGCCGGGTGGAGTTCTCGAATCATTTCTTCGGAACCCACAAGGAAGGCTGGAAAACCGACCGCGGGATCATCTATATCGTGTATGGCCCGCCTACCAGGGCATACGTACGCACCAATGAGGAAGAATGGATTTACGGTGAAGAGGGCAATCCCCTTTCCATCAGGTTCTTCTTTTACCGGACAAACAGCCCCTTTACCGATAATGATTTCAGGCTCGAACGATCACCTGCTTACAAGCAAAACTGGTATCTGGCCGTGGAAAACTGGAGGAGGGAGTGATCATCGGTCATGGCCCTGCAGATTGGTTAACGAAGGCTCCGCACACCGGGCCTGTTTCACTTTGCCGCTTTTCTGCGGTTTCTTTCCCTGATGATCAGGCTCAGCTCCCTGCTTGTCTGGCCGGCGATGGATGTGTTTTCTTCGGTTCTCCTGATAAGATACGGCAGCACCGATTTCACAGGACCATAGGGCAGGTATTTGGCCACATTGTAGCCGGCATGGGCCAGGTTAAAACTGATGTGGTCGCTCATACCGTATAACTGTGAGAAGTAACAGCGCGGATCATCTTTCGGAATGTTATGCTTTCCCATCAGTTCGGTGAGGTAAAGCGAGCTGTATTCATTATGTGTGCCGTTGAAAATATAAATCCTGTCGATGTGTTCCACACAGAATTTCAAAGCAAGGTTATAGTCCCTGTCGGTGCTTTCCTTGTTGGGATGGATGGGGTCTTTGTACCCCATTTCTGTGGCGCGCCTGCGTTCCCTTTCCATGTACGCCCCCCTGACAAATTTTGCTCCCAGGAAATAATCCCTTTCCTTTGCCCTTTCGCAGGCCTTCTTCAGCACCTCCAGCCTGTCCCACCGGTACATCTGGTAAGTATTGTAAACAACTGCCTTTTCCTTGTTGAAATGTTCCATATTCTCATCCACCACCTCGTCGATAAAATTCTGGTAGCAATAATCTTCAGCATCAATCAGGATCGGAATATTGTGATCAAAAGCGGCCTGGCAAAGCCTGCGGACCCTTGCCCTGAAATTATCAGCCTCGATTTTCTCTTCCTCGGTCAGCGTTTCCCCGGCGCTGACTTTTTCGAGCACCGAATCCCGCGTGAAACCAGTTGGTTTAAACACTGCAAAAGGCACATTCGGATCCGCTCCTGCATTCTCCACCGTACGCAGTGTTTCCTCTAAAGCATTGTTAATGCCTTCGACCGACTCGGTCCCCTCCACCGAATAATCAAGGATGGCTTTTGCATTGAATTTTTCAAGCAACCTGACGGCCTTTTTGCACTCCTCAATGGTCTCACCTCCGACAAAATGCTTGTAAATGGTTGGTTTTACAGCCCAGTCAACCGGAAGCCGGGCCGACATGGCAAAATTCGACATCCTTTTGCCAATCTGAACAAGGGTGTTATTGGCGATCATCCTGAACAGAAAATATGCCCTGTTCAGGTCCTTATTGGTTTTGCTTTCGAAAGCTATTTCTGTATTCTCAAACGACAACATATCAGCAGTGTTTTTTATTTTTTAATGTTATTTCATTAACAGTGGGCGAAATTAAAATAATTTAAATGATATTTTCATCAGAAAAAATAAAAAATCTGCTATCTTTCTTAAATTTGTTGTGATGGAAATAAATACAGGAACCGGCAGGGCATATTTTTGCCCTTCTGCAGATGAGTTGTCGGAGGCGTTGGGGCAGTGTTTAAGACACGCTGCGGAGCCTGTTTCGCAGGTTTTTATCCTGGTGGATGAAAACACCCGTACAAACTGCCTCCCGCTCCTGCAAAACAGCCTGGGAAACCGGCAGGCCCATGTCATAGAAATCCCTTCGGGTGAAAAAAACAAAACCATTGACACCTGCATTTTTCTCTGGGACCAGTTGATGGCAGTGCATGCCGACAGGAAAAGCCTGCTGATCAATTTAGGGGGCGGTGTGATCACCGATATGGGAGGATTTGCGGCATCGGTTTACAAAAGAGGTATCCGTTTCATCCACATTCCGACCACGCTCCTGGCTATGGTCGACGCATCCATCGGAGGTAAAACGGGTGTCGATTTCAGGTCGTATAAAAACCAGATCGGACTTTTCAGCTTTCCATGGAGAGTCATCATCCACCCTCCTTTTCTGGAAACCCTTCCCGGAAGGCATGTGTTGAATGGTTTTGCCGAGATGGTCAAATACGCGCTAATCGCCAACGGTCCCTTGTGGTCCGGAATACAAATCGGGAACCCCCGGATGATCACAGGCAGGCCGGAAATGATCCGCCGTTGCATTCAAATAAAATCTTCAATAACAGAAAGGGATCCCCTGGAGAAAGGAGAGAGAAAAATTCTGAATTTCGGTCATACCATAGGCCATGCATTGGAATCCTGGGCCCTGGAGCGCGGAAGTCAACCGGTTCTTCACGGGGAGGCAGTGGCGGCAGGAATCGTATGTGAAGCCTTTCTGTCGGCACAGCGCACGGGCTTGCAAAAAGAGCATCTTGAAAGCATTACCACTTACATTTTAAGCACCTTCCCTCCTGTCAGGTTTTCCGAAACGGATTTTGATCATCTCACCGGTCTGATGCAGGCGGACAAAAAAAATGAATACGGCGCCATTCTGTTTTCACTTCTGGAGACTCCCGGAAAATGCCTGGTGAACCAGGAGGTCGATCCGAAAGAAATCAGGAGTTCGCTTCAATATTATATTGAGAAACTGAATGAAAGAAAATTACATCCGGATCATCCATAAAACGAAAATTGCCGAAGGCACTGTGGATGTACCTTCATCCAAAAGCATCAGCAACAGGGCGCTGATCATCAGGAGCGCCGGCAACATTCCATTCCGGATCAACCATCTTTCAGGTTCGGGCGATACGGTTCTACTGGACAAACTGTTGAAGCAAATTGACCTGCCCCGGCAAACCTGGCAGGAAACGGTTGTGGATGCACGAAATGCAGGCACGACATACAGGTTCCTCACTGCATTGCTTTCCATTAAGCCGGGATTCTGGAAGCTGACCGGGGATGCACGCATGAAGGAAAGGCCTGTTGCAGACCTGGTGGCGGCGCTGCGTCAATCAGGCGCTTCCATACAATATGTTGAGCGTGAAGGATACCCTCCCCTGTTGATCGAAGGAAAAAACCTTGATGGAGGGGAAGTTGTAATGTCAGGCGGCATCAGCAGCCAGTTTATATCGGCCCTGCTGATGATGGCTCCGGTTTTGCCTAAGGGGATCATCCTCAGAATCAAAGACAAGGTAGTTTCCCGCCCCTATGTGGAAATGACCCTGCGCCTGATGTCATGGTTCGGGGTGAACCATACCTGGAAAGAGGACATTATCGCCGTTCCCCGTCAAAACTACCTCCCCGGGGAGCTGACCGTGGAATGCGACTGGTCGTCAGCCTCTTACTGGTATTCTGTGGCGGCCTTGTCAGAGAGATCATCGATCATGGTCGCCGGTCTGCAGGACTCCTCATTGCAGGGCGATGCAAGGATAAAAGAGATATTCCAAAGCCTGGGGGTGGAAACCATCCCCGGATCAAACGGTATGACAATAAAGAAGTCCCTGCCGGTTTGCAAAAAAATACTGTTGGATTTCACCGAAATACCTGACCTGGCACAGACAGTGATAACAACCACAGCAGCACTGAACGCTGAGGGTGTTTTTACAGGCCTCGAAACACTGAGACACAAAGAAGCCGACAGAGTCGCCGCACTGGTTGCGGAGCTGGGAAATGCGGGGTTCCGAATATCCGTGATGGAGGAGGGAACGGTGGCCGTGAACAGGCTGGAACTTAATCACTATGAATCCCTCAGAAAGAACAAAATTAGGGTAAACACATACGGCGACCACAGGATGGCCCTGGCCTTTGCTCCTCTGGCGATGTTTTTCAGGGAAGTCAGGATAGAGAATCCCGGGGTTGTGGATAAATCCTACCCATCGTACTGGGAACAGCTACTCAAAACGGGATTTTTCTTTACTTACTGAAAGAAGGATAAGCAGCCTTTCTGACCAATAATATTTTATCCTGTGAAACCTGAAGCAGGTTTTTTTTTACATTTGTCATCAAATTTCCGGGAAACGATACTTCATGATAGTTGATATTTTCATACCGTGCTTTATTGATCAGATTTTTCCCCAGACAGGCATGAATATGGTGAAGGTGCTTGAACAATCAGGGGTAACCGTGCACTATAACAATGAACAAACCTGTTGCGGACAAATGGCATTCAACAGCGGGTACTGGGACGAAGCCAAGGAATTGGGGGAAAAATTCCTGAAGGATTTCAGCAATAACCGTCCGGTGGTAGGCCCGTCGGCCTCCTGCATAGGGTATATCAGGAACCACTACGGCAAACTGTTTCATAACACAGGGCTGCACATTGAATACAAGCAACTAACAAAAAGGATTTATGAGTTTTCCGATTTTATGGTCAACTATCTGAAAAAAACCGATGTAGGCGCTACCTTTCCCCATAAGGTGACCTATCACGATTCCTGCGCATCGATCAGGGAATACGGCCTCAAAAACGAGCCGAGGGAACTGCTCGCACATGTGCGCGGCCTCACCCTTATTGAAATGAAAAACAGTGATGTATGCTGCGGTTTCGGAGGTACCTTTTCTGTAAAGTTTGAAGGTATTTCATCGGCTATGGCCGAACAGAAAGTCGCCCATGCCATCGATACGGGGGCAGAATATATCGTTTCTACCGACAGTTCCTGCCTCATGCACATGGAAGGCTACATCAGCAAACATAACCTCCCGATCAAAACAGCCCATATTGCCGATGTTCTGGCTTCCGGCTGGTAGTTAGTGAACCTGTTGAAAATCATCAAGATGAGCAATGAAGAATCCCATGACTTCTCAAGGAAGATAGCACAGGAACTGAACCTGGGTATAAGTCAGGTCAAAAGCACCCTAAATTTATTAGAGTCAGGCGCCACCATCCCGTTTATCGCAAGGTACAGAAAAGAGGCAACAGGAAGCCTGGATGAGGAAGTGATCGGGCAGATACGCGACCGGCTTGGCAGGTTACGCGAACTGGAAAAGAGAAGGGAAACCATTTTACATTCCATTGAAGAGCAGGGCAAGCTTACGGATGAGCTGAAAAAGCAGATCAATGAGGCTGCCACTGTGACAGAGCTGGAAGATATCTACCTTCCTTATAAACCGAAGAAAAAAACCAGGGCTTCTGTGGCCAAGGAACAAGGTCTGGAGCCGCTCGCCGATATTCTTCAGGAACAACGTTTTACAGACATCTACTCAGAAGCTTCCACCTTTATTAATGAAGATAAAGGAGTTTTCAGCGAAGAGGATGCCCTGTCAGGGGCCCGCGATATCATTGCTGAAAGGGTTAGTGAGAACAGGTATATCAGGTCAAGGATGCGACAGCTTTTCCTCAGGGAGTCGGCCGTCATCGCCAAGGTGGTGAAAGGCAGGGAAACAGAAGCACAGAAGTATAAGGATTATTTCGACTGGCAGGAGAAGTTTTCAAAAGCCCCTTCGCATCGTGTTTTGGCCATGTTCAGGGGGGAGAAAGAAGGTTTTCTGAAGCTGAAAATAGAAGTGCCTGCGGAAGATGCACTGAAAATACTTACGGATAAATTCATCCGGGCCGCAAATGATGCCGCACAACAGGTTCATGATGCCCTCACCGACGGGTACAAAAGGCTGTTGAAACCTTCGATGGAGAACGAAGTGCGGCAGGTCATCAAAGAAAATGCCGACCGTCATGCCATTGACATTTTTGCGGGCAATTTCCGGCAGTTGCTGATGGGCCCGCCATTAGGCCAGAAGAACGTATTAGCCATTGATCCCGGATTCAGGACCGGCTGCAAGGTAGTATGCCTTGACAGCCAGGGAAAGCTGCTGCACAATGAAACCATATATCCCCATCCTCCGCAGAATGAAACCGGCAAAGCCATCCAAAAGATAAAACAACTGGTTAACGCTTATAAGATTGAAGCCATCGCCATAGGAAATGGTACGGCGGGAAGAGAAACGGAAGAGTTTCTCAGAAAAGTCAGGTTCGAAAAGGATGTTATTGCTGTGATGGTGAACGAAAGCGGAGCCTCAGTGTATTCCGCCTCTGCGGTTGCCAGGGAAGAATTCCCCAATTATGATGTTACGGTAAGGGGCGCTGTTTCCATCGGGCGGAGGCTGATGGACCCACTTGCCGAACTGGTAAAGATCGACCCCAGGTCCATCGGAGTAGGCCAGTATCAGCACGATGTAGGCCAGCCTGAACTGGCGCAAAGCCTGAAAGACACTGTGGAGAGTTGCGTCAACTCCGTGGGTGTAGAGCTCAATACGGCGAGCAGGGAACTGCTCTCCTATGTTTCGGGGCTGGGACCGGCCCTGGCAGGAAACATTGTGGAATACAGGAATAAAAACGGAGCTTTCCGTTCACGCTCTGAATTGAAAAAGGTAACCCGCTTTGGGGAAAAAGCTTTTGAACAGGCAGCAGGGTTTCTCAGGGTAAGAAATTCATCCAATCCCCTGGACAAAAGCGCTGTACACCCTGAGAGTTACCCTGTGGTGGAAAAGATGGCCTCCTCCCTGGACTGCTCGGTGGACGACCTGATCCAAAAAGAGGATCTCAGGAAAAAGATCAGGCTGGCAGATTTCGTTTCCGGTGTTACCGGTATGCCTACGTTGAAAGACATTATGGAAGAGCTTGCCAGGCCGGGCCGCGACCCGAGGGAAAAATTCGGATTACTCGAATTCGACAGCAACATCAGAACCATAGAAGACCTGAAACCTGGGATGGTGCTTCCGGGAATAGTAACAAACATCACCGCCTTTGGAGCTTTTGTGGATATTGGCATTCACGAAAACGGACTGATCCATCTCAGCCAGATGGCGGATGAGTTCGTTAAAGACCCCAACAATTATGTCAGATTACAACAAAAATTAAAGGTCAAAGTGCTGGATATTGACCTTGAAAGGAAGCGGATCCAGTTATCCCTGAAGAATGTTGATTGAAAATTCAGCTTGGGCATTTTAATGAAAAGGGTATAATTTTACCCGGAAAGCAGCGTTAAAAAATCTCAGCGGCAGTAAATGAAAAAGATATATTGCATAACTATTTTAGCTTCATTTATTTTTTTTTCCGGGGATGGCTACTCCCAGAGGATCATGGGTGCGGTGAACGGGGGGTTCAACCTGACCCAGGTGGACGGTGATGAGATTTACGGCTTCACCAAACCCGGCGTCCAGATTGGTCCATCCGCCATAATCCCTTTCAGTAAAAAATGGCAGGTGAGCCTGGAGACCAATTTCAACCAGAAAGGCTCCCGCCAGCGAAAGCAATACAACACAACCGACTCAAACGGAGTGGTTTATACCGGAGAGTACAAGCTAAAACTTGATTATGTGGAGGTTCCGCTGCTGGTGCATTTTAACGACAAGGACCAGATCATTGCCGGTGCAGGCGCTTCCTGGGGGCGAATGGTCAATGTGAAGGAATGGGAGCACGGCAGGAGGGTGGAGACCACAACCCTGACCTCCGGCACTTATGCAAGAAATGATTTTTGCGTTTTGGCAGATCTCAGGTTCAGGATGAAAGGCAGATGGTATGCGAATTTCAGATATGAGTATTCCATGTCCAAAATCCGGACCCGTGTTTTCCAGACGATTCCGGGTATGGCCGGCAATACAATAACCCGGGAACAATACAACAATATAATCAGTTTCAGGGTGATATATATATTTAACGAGAAGCCCCCGTTGGCCGATGGAGAAATAAAAAGCCCCTGAAAACACAAATGAACATCACTCCTTTACATTGAGCTTATCTTTGACATAAAGGCTGATCTTTTCATTGAGATGTACCCTGTCCTTCCCCCTCACATTGTGTGGATGACCCGGGTACACAAAATAATCCACCTGTTTTCCCCGTTTCACACATTCCTGAATGAAGGCAAGGCTGTTTTGCCATACCACAGTGGGATCCATGGTGCCATGGATGATCAGTATATCTCCGGTAAGATTTTCTACGTAATTGAGGAGGCCGGATGCCTCATAACCTTCCGGATTTGATTCGGGAGTGTCCATATAACGCTCACCGTACATCACTTCATAGTATTTCCAGTCAATCACGGGACCTCCCGCTACTGCTGCCTTGAAAACACCCGGATTTTTCAGAACCATGGAAAGGGTCATGAACCCGCCATAACTCCATCCGTTAACAGCTATCCTTTCGGGGTCAACGAAGTCAAGGGATTTGAGGTACTCTACTCCTTTCATCTGGTCATTCACTTCAATGGTTCCTAAATTCCTGAAGATGGCCTGCTCGAAGGCAAGACCCCTGTTGGCAGTGCCTCTGTTATCCAGTGTAAAGACCACAAAGCCCTGTTGTGCCATATAGTGAAGGAATAACTGGGCTCCGCCCATCCATGAATCGCTTACCAGTTGTGAATGGGGCCCCCCGTAAACATAGATAAATACAGGATACTTCCTGCCCTCCTCAAAACCAGCGGGTTTTATAAGGCGGCAATACAGGTCGGTGCCGTCATCCGCCTTAATGGGAAAAACCGACATTTCGCCAAGTTTATATTCCGCAAGAGGATCCTTGTTTGGCAACAATACCTGAATCACTTCGCCCCCGTTGTTATACACTTTGTATTCGCGGCAGATGCCGGTGCTGCTGAAAATATCCAAAATGTATGTGCCTGTGCCCGAAACGCTGCCATCATGGGAGCCATGATCCGCAGTTATCCCGGTCATCCCGCCATTTTTGATAACAACCTTATAAATATGGTTCTCAATGGGACTTTCCTTTGTGGCTGTGATAAAGAGACATTTTTCTTTTTCGTCCAAGCCCATGAACCCTGTGACGACCCAGGGGCCGCTGGTAACCTGCTTTATCAATTCGCCATCGGAACTATAAAGATACAGATGCTGATAACCGTCACGCTCACTGAACCAGAGAAACTGCCCTGGATTTGTTTTCAAGAAATAAAGGGGATGTTCAGGCTCCACATATTTATCGCTTTTCTCCTCAAATAAAGTGTTGACCAGGTTGCCTGTGCTGACATCATAACGGTTCAGCTTCAGGTGGTTCTGGTCGCGGTTGAGCAGGGCGATATAAATATATTTTTCAGAGGGATCCCAGGTGACACTTGTAAGATACTGATCACGCGGTTCCCCTGTTTTTATAAAAACCGTTTGCCTGGTCTGAAGGTTAAAAATACCCAAAATGACCTCATGGCTTGCCATGCCCGCCATCGGGTATTTCGTGGGTTTTACGGCAGCAATCCTCTCACTGATATCCACCAACGGATAGTCAGTGACCATGGTTTCATCCATCCGGTAAAAGGCAAGCAGTTTACCTTTAGGCGACCAGAAAATTCCCTTTTCGATGCCAAACTCCACCCGGTGTACCGGTTGCCCGTTCACAATGCCTTCGTCCTCATCCTGGGTTACCTGGTATTTCACACTGTTATGAATCAGGAAAAGATTGTTCTTTACTGTGTATGCCATCGAATTTGTTTCTTCACAGATTTCAATGTTTTCTGCCTTCTCTTCCATCTCACTGAGATGGTTAACGGTGACAAGGTTCCTGCTGATGATATCGTAAATGAACACTTTCCGGGCGTGGATAAATCTGAATTTATTCTGGTCGGTATAGCTTATTTCCGGGAACCTTTCAATGGAGTCCAGCCTCATGTCGGTAAGGCCTGAATTCAGGTCGTCCAAAGTTACGATGGTATCGCTTTCAGGGTTTGCGGCATGAACCCGAATAAGGCAGTTATTATGGGTATAACTGAGATAATCACTGTTGCCCATCCACTTCAACTGACTGAGCCTGGGCGGCATAAGCGAGGGGTTCATATAATTGGCATCTTCAGGGGTGAGCATTTTTTCCTGCCCTGAAAGAAACACGACCGAAGTCATGAAAAACAATAAAAAAAGCATCATGCCTTTTTTTATAATACTTTGGATCATAGTGGGATAAACTTTAAAGTGAAAGAATATGTAAGCAATCGGGCTGTCATACCTGGAAAGAAAAAACAACCCGGGCTATTTGCTTCAGCAACGATTTTTCATTTTCAATGGCATTGCCCACCACAAGAATATCGGCGCCAGCGCTGAACCTTTCGTGGGCTTCGGCTGCGGAGCGGATGCCTCCTCCGACGATGAGAGGCAGGCCAATATTTTTCTTTACCTGCGATATCATGGACAGGGAAACGGGATGTTCGGCTCCGCTGCCTCCATCCATATAAATGACCTTCAGGCCCAGCATTTCCCCTGCCATAGCAGTTGAGACGGCAATTTCATCCTTATCCCGGGGTATAGGCAGGGAGTTGCTCATATAAAGCGCAGTGGTGGTTTTTCCACTGTCAATAAGCATGTATCCTGTAGGAAGTATTTCCAGGCCGGATTTTCTGAGAAAAGGGGCTGCAGCCACATGTTTACCGATGAGCAGGTCGGCATTTCTGCCCGATATCAGGGATAGCAGGAGAATAGCATCGGCATAGCTGTTTATTTGCATGGTATCCCCCGGAAAAAGGACCACGGGAACATCGCTGTTTTGCTTGAGAGCTGAAATGGTACTGTCCAGCTTGCCTTCAGTAAGAAGACTCCCTCCCACAAAAAAATAGGAAACGCCTGAATTGGCTGCAAGGTCAGTGAGAGCAAGCAATTCCTCATGGGAATACTTGTCAGGGTCAACCAATACGGCAAACTGTTTTCTTTTCTCGCAGAAGGAAGAGTATATATTCATAAACGGGTCTTCGTTCACTAAAGAATGCAAAAATAGTGACTTTGTGCCAATTTCAAAAACAATACGGTTAATAAAAAGTATTGAGGGTTAAAAAAAGTACCACAGAGGCTGATCAAACCCTGAATTATCCGTTTTCTTATTCCTGTGCGGAGAGGAATCTTTCAGCCTCAATGGCGGCCATACACCCTGTGCCTGCTGCCGTGATGGCTTGCCTGTAAACATGGTCCTGCACATCCCCTGCAGCAAAAACCCCGGGAATATTCGTTGCGGTGGAGTCGGGCGCTGTTTTGACATAACCGGTTTCATTCATATTCAGTTGCCCTTTAAACAGGTCTGAGTTTGGTGTGTGCCCAATGGCCACAAAGAGCCCGTCGATATCCACCCGGGATTCCTCTCCGGTTTTGGTATCGGTAAGGGTTACTCCGGTTACTTTTTTGGCAAATCCTTCCTTTTCACCGGTGATCTCTTTCGGGACTTTGTTCCAGAGCACTTCAATATTTTTGGTGTGGAAGACCCTGTTCTGCATGGCTTTGGAAGCCCTCAGCTCATCGCGGCGGTGGATAAGATACACTTTTTTACACAATTTGGCTAAGTAGGTGGCTTCTTCGGCAGCCGTATCACCTCCCCCGACAACGGCAACCACTTTTCCCCTGTAGAAATATCCGTCGCAGGTGGCACAGGCAGAAACGCCATATCCGTTGTATTCGGCTTCCGATGGCAGGCCAATCCATCTGGCAGAAGCGCCGGTAGCAATGATCACCGTTTCGGCTTCAATGGTTTTTCCATCATCGGCTTTGGCAACAAAAGGCCTCTTTGAAAGGTCAATTTCAGTAATCAGCCCCCACCGGATATCCGTTTCGAAGCGTTCGGCCTGTTTTTTGAAATCTTCCATCATTTGCGGGCCCTGGGTTCCGTCAGGATATCCCGGATAGTTCTCCACTTCAGTGGTGGTCGTAAGCTGGCCTCCCGGTTGCAGTCCCTGGTACATCATGGGTTTCAGATCAGCCCGTGCAGCATAAATAGCGGCGGTGTAACCTGCAGGTCCGCTGCCGATGATAAGACATTGTGTCTTTTCGCGTTTTTCTTCGTTCATATCTAAATTTCTAAATTAATTTCAACGATTTTTCTGGATTATCCAAAACTGTGCCACAGGGATAAAGTATTATTTATCAACATACTATAACCATTGACATAATAGCTGAGTTGTGTCGATTTGTCGTCATCACTTTTTCATTAACGCCTTCTGTGCGTAATCCTGCACTTCTCCCATCACCCGCATTATGTTACCTCCCCAGATCTTTGTAATCTGCTCTTCGGTATATCCACGCCGGACCAGTTCCAGGGTGATGTTTCCCATCCGGCTGACATCATTGCAGTCTTTTAGTCCACCCCCTCCGTCGAAGTCTGTGCCAATACCCACATGGTCGATGCCTGCAACCTGAACAATATGATCAATGTGGTTGACCATGTCGGACACGGTGGCCAACCTGCGGGGGAAGATGGAATCGATGGCGTACCATTCTTTCCTGGCCATTTCCATTTGTTCTTCGGTAAGTCCTTCAAAGCCGTTGAATTTTTCCCGCACTGCCTGTCTCGCACTGTCGCGTTGGGGGAATGGTTCAGGGGTTTTCACATAATCACTGAGTATGCACATCTGAATTACACCCCCGTTTCCGGCGAGGGTTTTCAGCATGTCGTCGGTGAGGTTGCGTGGATTGTCGCACAGCGCCCTCGCACAGGAATGAGAGGCAATGACAGGAACAGAGGTAAGTTGTATAACATCATAGAAACTTGAATCCGAAATATGGGAAACATCTATCATCATACCCACCCGGTTCATCTCAATCACCACCTTCTCACCAAAGGGGCTTAACCCTTTATGTTCTGTTGTGTCGGTAGAGGAATCGCAGATGTCATTATTCAGGGTATGGCAGAGGGTGATGTACCTGGCCCCATTCTTATAAAACTTTTCAATGTTCGAAAGGTCGTTTCCGATCCCATAACCGTTTTCAATGCCTATAAAGACAGTTCTTTTGCCTTCTTTTTCAAAGCGATAAGCATCGCCGGGCGTCAACCCCGGCATGGCCGTTCCGGAGCGCTCACTCAGATGTGACTGAATCGAATCGATCGACTGTGAAATCCGGGCAACAGCCCTTTCATTCCCGTCTTCATCCCGGGGGCCCTGGGCGACGAAGGCAGCCATAAACACGGCATCGAGCCCCCCTTCCTTCATCCGTGGAAAATCGACCTGCAACCTGTCGTGGCGGGCATCGTACCTTTGATTCAGGTCGTAGCCCCCTCTGAGCAAAGCCCAGGGAGTGTCGGTATGTGAGTCAACAGTGAGCGCCTTTTCATGGATTTCAGAGGCCAGTTGCTCCGGAGTTTTAAGGTTTTCACTGCAGCTGCAAAGCAGCCAACCGGTAAGCAATATGACAAAGGAAGTTCTCATTTTTTTCAGCAAGTATAAACACATTTTAGCAATAATCAGCAAATCTTTCACCGGATTGTAGCGATATTTGTCCGAAATAATCTGTTCATGTCTGATCATAAAAAAATCACTTATTTGATTTTATTGGCTTCAGCGGCAATAATAGCCGGGTCGTGCAGCCATACTGACAAAGAGAGTGCTTCCCTCGAAACAGGGGAATACCGGGTAAACGACGGGCGGCCTTATACCCGCTGGTGGTGGTTTGCCGGCCGGATACAGAAGAAAGATATCAAAAATCAGCTTGACTGGCTGAAACAAAAACATTTCGGAGGCGTTGAGGTAGCCTTCATCTATCCTGTCAACCGCGATCCTGATGCAGAAAGGATTCCCTGGCTCAGCAAGGAATGGACAGAATTGGTAAGCTACACCAAAAAATACTGCGACAGCATTGGCTTCGGCTGCGATTTCACCTTTGGAACACTGTGGCCCTTCGGCGGCACTTTTGTTCATGATTCAGACAGAACGAAAATATTCGGCGACAGCCTGTTCAGGCAACCCCTCCGCTTATCTTGGACACATCCTGATACAGGGAATGTTTTGGATCATATGAGCAAAGGCGCTTTTGACAGGTACGCTCTTGTGATGGGAAAGGCTTTGCAGCCTGCACTGGAAGGGTCAAAATCCGCCCTTTTCTGTGACTCCTGGGAAGTGGAAACGAAAAGAATATGGACCGGTGATTTCGGACTCCGGTTTAAAGAAAAATTCGGTTATCATGTTGAACCCTATATGGATACTATTTATGCCGCGGGGAATGCCGGGCCCAGGTACGATTATATGAAGCTGGTGTCAGAGCTCGTTCTGCATAATTTTTTCATCCCTTTCCATGAAAAATGCCATGAACTGGGGGCTTTTTCGAGGGTACAGTGTGCCGGTTCTCCCACGGATATCATTGCAGCATACTCTGTTGTTGATATCCCTGAAACGGAGGCCATGCTTTACAATCCCAATTATTCGCAGATTGTGGCCTCAGCCGCAGCCCTGGCAAACAAACCGGTGGTCAGCGCCGAAACATTCACCTGCCTTTACGGCTGGCCGGCCCGTTATATCCGCAGGGAACAAACGGCTGATCTGAAACTTGTTGCCGATGCCCTCTTTGCCAACGGCGCCAATCACATCATCTGGCACGGGACCCCTTTTAACCCGTCAGGTGTGGATACGGTTTTCTTTTATGCAAGCGTACATGTCGGTACAAGAGGCAGCCTTTCCGAAGACCTGATTCCCTTCAACACATACATGGAGAAAGTAGCCAATGAGATGAGAAAAGGGAGGTCGTATACCGATATTGCCGTTTATATTCCGCAGGAGGATGCCTGGATAGCGGGAGAGTATCCCCCTGAGAAACAGCTTCCCTGGGCATGGGGTGAATATGAAATGCGCTATGTGACATTTCCTGATGAACTCAAAGGCTACCATCCTCTCTGGATCAACAAGGATTATCTTAAAAAGGGGATTGTAAAAAACAATGAACTGGTTTTGGATGAATTGACTTTTAATGCGCTTTACATCGATGTTGAGTACATGGATACTGAAGCTCTGAGCGCTGTTTATGAACTGGCGCTCCGGGGCCTGCCGGTTTGCATGAAAAGGATTCCCATGCAGGCAGGGCATATACATGATGAAAAATTCACAGAACACCTTGACGGATTGAAAGCTCTGCCGAACGTAATTCGGGAAATGAGCGGGCCGGGCATTCCGTTGCCATTGATCGGGGGCAAAGATATTCCGGAGTTTTGGTGCCGGCAAACAGAGGAAGGTATTTCCGTTTTTTTGTCCAACCCGTTGGCCACAGGCATTACCTATCCGTTACAGTACGGGCAATCGCTCAGCGACAGCGTTTGCAGAAGAGATATATGGGTAAATTTCGGGGGTAACCGCATTCCTTTAGACCTTATTTTTGAGCCCTTCCAATCTTTGATGATTAAGGTAGATGCCAAAGGAATGGTTCAGTTTCAGGACATTTATTACCGGCCACCCCTTCCTCAGAAGATCAATGGAAGCAATTCATAAAATCCCGAATCCTGGCCGGCCGGCAAAGAGTATAGCCGGCAGGGTTACTTTATTTCCGGTACTGCTTCCTCAAGGATCAGCTCATAGGTATACCCGTAACCAAAATCTTTGTTGAGGCTAAGCACCCCGGAATATGTAACCACATCACCTGCTTCAGGTTCATGAACAGTAGTCAGGGTAAGATCGAAGTTTTGGCCATCTGCCGTGCCATCCTGCAGATGTACCCAGTTGCGTTCCATAATGGCGGTATTGACTTTGACGACCTGCCCCTTCACCTTTACGGTTTTACCTGCATAGGCATCACGGTTTGCATACAATTCAGCAATGGTGATAACGCCTTCGGGTATATCGATACGTATGTCCAGCCTGTTTAACACCGGTTTGCCCGGTTGACCTCCGGTCATTTCCTCCCTGGCATTGTGACTGATGGGGCTGTTGCTGATATTCTGTACAAAGAAAATGGTTTCAAAAGTGCGCCCCAGTTCAGGGCTTTCAAAACCGGTCATTTTGAGGCCCTCTTCATAATAAACGGTATCCCCTTCCTGCATTTCCTGCCTTACAATGGCAATCCATTGCTCCTCTTTGCTATTATTCACCTTCAGATAGGTGTAGGAAGTAGTTTGGATAACCTGTTCAACCACGGCTTTCCGGAAACCGCCTGGCTGTTCTTCTTCAATACCGGCATTTTTTTGACCCTGGTTACAGGAAGTCAGCCATAAAGCCAGAAGGATAACCAGGCAATGGATCATTTTTGTCATGAGTTCTTATTTAAGATGTTATCAGATTGCAAAAATACCATAACATTTTCAGCCGTGAAAAGTTCAGACTTTTTTTCTCAGGGTATTTTCCCGGGACAGGCATCTCTTTCAGATTTTACATTATTTTTTTTATTGTCCGGTTTACGGCCAAAACGGTCCACTGTAAAAACAGCAATAATGGTGAAGGTCAGATTTATTATCCCGACAATGATGGTTTGCAATAAAAAGGTCTTGAGTATCCGTGCTGTTGCGTCTGAGCCGGGCATCGGAATTGATACCGCCATGGATAAAACCGCCTGCCTGTATTATCTCCAGCATCGCCTCCTTCACTTCGTATATGTTGGTGGGGAACTCATCAGTATTCCATCCGTTTTGGTAATCTCCTTTATTGGCATCAATGGCATTTTTCACCTGCACTGCGGCATGGGCTGCGACATTGAAATCAGGGTTGGTTGCAGCGCCATTTATATACCTGGGGTCACTAGTGTCTACTAAAAATTAAAGCTAAGTTGAAAGCCGACTTCATTACATATTTCAGGTACTTCGTCGACAGGTCTTTCAAACAGTACTCTGATAGGAGTTCTGTCAATGAGAGAGCCTCGCAAGATGCGGAGTACATCGAACATGCTCCTGTTGAGACGACAGTCATGTTCTGTGACAGCAACAAGGCAGTAAGCGGATATGGCACAATAAATCTGTATCCTGACTGCATTTTCAGAGTTGCCCCAAAAGGATTTGATACACAGGTGCTGCTTGATCCATTTGAAAAACAACTCCACCTGCCAACGCTTTTTGTAAAGTATTGCAATATCTTTTGCGCTGATATAAAACGCATTGGTAATATATATAAACGTGCGTTTGAGTTCCTTGGAGTAGTACACGATTCTGCGAAGTTTGCCAGGATATTTCTTCTTGGACTGATATCCGGTAAGTTGGATAGTCTGATCGCTGATAACTCCGTCTGCACCCTCAACAAGATTTTCTCCGTCAACGATCTTATACTGAAGCCTGCCTTTTTGACGGATGATAAAGTAAGAGTCGATGATGTTGATTTTATACAGTCTGGTGAGATCAAAATAGCCTCTGTCGAAGATGTAGTATGCATTGGGTTCGTACGGGATATCATCCATCGCCTGAGTATCGTGAACGTTGGCATTGGTGATATTGATGTATGCCGGGATTTGCGTAACGACATCAAAAAGCGTATGAGCCTTGATTCCGCTTTTTGTGCTGCGGAACTTTGCCCACCAGAAAAGGCTGAGGCAGAGGTCAATTGTCGTGGAATCAAAAGCATAAAACCTCCCGTTAAGGTCAAATGGTGCATCAATCCGTTTATTTTGCGCAATCTCGATGAGCTTCCTGGCAAACTCCTCAAATATGCGGTAATCCCTGTTCGCATTTGCCTTGGCAAGGTTCGCCAGTTTTATCTCCTCATTGCCAAATCCAAGATGGTAGGCCTTCCTGGAATGAGCGGATATCACGCTGACGAGTTCTCTGAGTCTTTCACAGCCGTAAAGTTGGCCGAACATCATGACAAGCAACTGGTTCCAGCAGGAAAAGTGCTTGACATACTTGTCTCCGTCATACTGTTTGACTATCCAATCAAAGGCTTCCTTTGGCAGAAGCTTGATGAGCTGTGTAAATACATAAGATCCGGTATTCATATTGCGTTGAGGCTTAACCTCGAACAATATATGAAATCAAATGTAGATGTTGGTAGTATTGCTGTATCTTATTAAATATAAAGTAATTATAAAGGATAAATGGAAAGTTTAGTAGACACTAATGACCTGGGGTTTGAAAAAAGGTTGGATGTCCCCCACAACAATTTTATGCCTGTTTCTTTAATTTTGCCATTTTCAATGAAAACTGTCCCCACAGATAATACGCCTG
>JAFGME010000184.1 GCA_016927695.1 Bacteroidales bacterium | reverse complement strand
TTTTTTTATGCTAATTTACGACATTTTGTGTCTGCGATAAATAGAACGTAACTATCTGATCCCCTGAGAGCGGATCAGGAGCTCTGACAATTAAAGATATTGAATATCTGACTGTTATCTTTCCCAAAAAATAATTTTGTTAAAATTTATCCGGATAATAATTTCCTTCATATTTTTATCCAGGCCTTGTTTTTTGAAAATGCAGCAAAAAGGGCAGTGTGAGAAGAATAAACAAACAAAAAAACTAAAACTATTTTTATGCAAAAACTTCACTTTAATCTCTTCTGGATTTTTCTGCTCCTGGGAGCCATCCCGGTTGAGGCACAGATTCAATCCACTACGGCCGGAGGGGCCTGGAACGAGGGCAACACCTGGGTAGGTTCCATAGTACCAGGCCCTGGCGATGACGTGGTTATCAACGGGCCGGTTTATGTAACCATCGGGGCAGCCTGTAACAGCATCACAGTCAGTTCTTCCGGTACACTGACGAGTTACGGCTCGGCAAGCTGGACTCTGACGGTGAACGGTAACATCCTCAATAACGGAATAATTTGCGACAACACGACAGCCAATACGAGGTTGTATCTCAATGTTTACGGCAACATTGAGAATCATGCCACATGGACAAATTATGGGATTTATGCCTTTGGCGATGCGGATTCTTATATTGGCTCAGACCAGCCCTTTGAGGTTGAACAGTTCCACAACAATAAAACATCCGGAGATTTCCTGGCGTTAAGTGGCCTCGTATTCAATTCCACGGTGATCAATTTCAATTTCAAGAGTCTGATTTTCGTATATGGTTACAGCCTTGATCTGCTGAACATGTCAGAATTACGCGACATCACAATAGGTCAGGGCACCACCCTCCATTGCGATGGAACAGGGCTTCTCTATAATGTCACCGGAAGCACGGTCAGTTTCACAGGGGAACATTACATCGGCGGCGGTTGCTCATTCAATGAAGTGTATAACAATGGAATCCTTCAAAACTGGGGGGCAACAAACTACTCAGTGGCATTCAACGGCTCTCTGTTTAATTACGGAGAAATACGAGACAGTCCCTACGGCGGATATCTTCTGATCAATTTCGACGGAACTCTTTCCAACGAGGGCGTCTGGACAAACCATTTGCTGAATGCCAACGGGATCGCTGACCAGCTCATTTTTGCAACGACTCCGTTTGAAGTGGACTATTTTGATAACAATAACACGACCGGCAACATCTCTGTCATCAGCGATGTTATTTTCAAGGGTACCACACTGAGATTCTATAACAGAAACCTGGTGGTGGGTGGAAACATCCTCACCCTCGAAGGCCCGGGGTACGCTCATGAGGTTGCTTTTCTCACCGGCTATAAAACCATCCAGTCTGACGACAATTACTACTTTACTTATTCATCTTTCGACAATACAAATCTTAGCGGAACCTTCAATGCAGGAGCCCAGTGCGTCTTTACCAACGGGCTGACCAATAACGGGACACTTCAAAATGTTGGCGGGAGCTCTTCAACAATACAGGTTCTTTGCGATATCACCAATCACGGCGTTATCCGCAATCACCCCATGGGAGGCCATCTTGACCTGGAGATCACCGGAAATATCAACCATCAGGGAACTTCATGGGAAAACCACGAAACCCGCCTGAACGGGTCGTCTGACCAGTATGTTTATATGTATAATTACCATGACATTTACAGCAGTGTGAAACTTCTCTCCATGATCAGCGCCACCGGTTATTTATGGTACAGAAGCGGTATAGCCATCAGTGGCAGCGATCCGCTGTTTTCCGGTTATTCCGCGTCAACACTCGGTTTTATTCAGCCGGCAAGCCCGGTTTATAAAGGAGAGTATCAATGTCTTACCAACAACGGTGACTCAAGGCTTATTTTTATCCAGCCAATTGTTACAGATATCACTGTGGATGTCAGGGCATATCTGCAGGGACCGTTCTCCGGAGCTTCTATGATTACCTCATTGAACCAGGGAGGGCAATTGCCCCTGAACCAGCCTTACAACACCTCGCCCTGGTATTACAACGGTCTGGAATCAATGGTTTCTGTACCTTCGCCTGATATTGTCGATTGGGTGCTGGTTGAGCTCCGCGATGCCGCTGATGCAGCCTCTGCCAACTCCGCCACATTTATCGGACGTCAGGCAGGCCTGATCAACGCGAGCGGACATATCACCGGAGTGGACGGCATGTCGCCACTGAATTTCCCGGGGCTTACCTTTAACTACAACCTGTTCATAGTTGTCAGACACCGGAACCATCTGGCGGTGATGAATGCCGTTCCCCCTTCTTACAGTTCAGGGGTTTACAGTTATGACTTCAGCTACAACGGCAACTCGGCTTTCGGGGGAGTGCAGGCCCATAAAGAGGTGGCGCCCGGATTCTGGGCAATGATCGCAGCCGACGGCAATTCTGATAACCAGGTGAATAACGGCGACAAAAACGATGTCTGGGCACAGCAGGCAGGCGGAAATGGTTACCTCCAGGGCGATTTTAACATGGACAGCCAGGTGAACAACACCGATAAGAACGAGCTCTGGAAACCCAACACGGGTCTGGGCGGGCAGGTTCCCAACTGACAATCGGGGGCTATTTGAGGTCGTACCTAAAGCGCTGCTACTGCGGATTTATAAAATGAACTGCTCCATCCGGATAAACTGATGGATCGTTGTGCAGGCCACTTCAGGGGTTTGGGGGTCCCCCGGAGCCTTTTTCATGATTGAACCTTTTTCACTCATTTTAGCTGAAACCTTTACCGCAGGGATATCATATTCACTCCGGAAAAGAATGGTTTCGCAGCATCTGCTCCGGCGCTGCCTTTGTTCGGCCTTACTCTCCGGTAAGCTTGCCATACCATTATTCTGGTTATTGATTGTGATTTTGTTTCTTGATAATCCGTCATCTCCGCCAACTGGCGGATGAACAAACCGGTAATGACTTCTCTTCTTCTATTCAAAAGCCTGAGTAAAGTTCCCCGTTTTTGGCGGAGCAGGCTCTGCCAGCTTTGGCCCGGATGCCCTGTAACCTGTAATCAGGTCGTCTTCCCGGCTATGGTTTTGACAGCCTTACCGACTTTAACAAATCTTTAACCACCCCCGCCAAAACCAACGGGCATTAATTATTGTTTTTTAGGGCGTTGTTTTCTTCAGATCAGGCAACAGCTTTATTAATAATCTAATAATTCACGTTAAAGTTATATATTATGAAAATCAAATATATCCTTTTGGTCATCATGTTCAGTGTGGCTTATAATTTTCTATCCGCACAGGCATTAAAAGTTGAACCTAATACAAGTCTCAGGGTAGAATCAGGCGCCACCCTTGACCTTACAGGGGGCAACCTGGTTATTGAATCGGATGCATCGGGAGATGCTTCGCTGGTTGATTACGGAAATATTACCTATAGCGGAAGCGGGCAGGCCAATGTGGAATGCTATCTGACAGAGGGTCAGTGGCATCTCATTTCGTCACCAGTAAGCAATGCAGTGTCGGGCATGTTTCTGGGCGATTATTTGCAGCATCACAACGAGAGCGCCAACCTGTGGACCTTCATTACCCCTACCACGCTGCCCCTTGACATTATGAAGGGTTTTGCTCTGTGGTCGGTAGAGCCGGCCCCCTCGACCGAAGTTTTTACCGGAATAACGAATGCCGGCCCGCAAAGCAGGATATTCACACAAAATGGCGATGGCTGGAACTTCATGGAAAATCCTTACCCTTCGGCTATCGACTGGGATGAAGTTACCATTCCGGCGCAGCTCAACGGGGCTTTCTGGCTATGGGATCCCACTATCGGCACGTCGGGCGATTATGTTTTTTACATCACCGGCGGAGGAATTGCAACACCACTTCGCAGTTCATTCCATCGGGACAGGGTTTCTTTGTACGAGCAGTTGCCGGATCCGGAAACCTGATATTCGACAATGATGTTCGCACCTACAGCGCCCAAAACTTCTATAAATCAACCGGAGACGAACCGATGCTAATCCTGAAAGGCAATGGAAATAACATCTCCTCGCATACCGCCATCCGGTTCATCGAAAATGCCACACAGGAAGTGGACAGGTTGTATGATGTATATAAGCTTTTCTCTGACAGCCCTGAAATCCCAAACCTGTACTCCGGATCAGACAGCGAGGAACTGGCGCTTAATACCCTGCCTTCCATCACCGGGAATGAAAAAGTACCGGTCTGGTTCAGGGCGTGATTACCCGGAACCTATTCAATCACTGCGCAGGAGCTTGAAACCATTGACCCTTCAGTACCGGTGTACCTTGAAGACAAGGAAACAGGCATCATACAGGACCTCAGGCAAAATCCGGTTTACACCTTCAACCACTGCCCGCTCAACGACAGGGAATTCATCGTTTGGTTTACTGAAATTACCGGCATTGATGATTTTGAGGCGAATTCAAATATCATGGTGTATACTGCAGGCAACAACCTGCATATAAAATTCACTGACGAGTTCGCACAAAAGCAGGGTTTCGATGCACAGATCATGGTGTACGACCTCAGCGGAAAACTGGTTGCCCAAAGGCAGACCCGACAGGTGCAAAACATCCTTACCCTTCCGGTAAGCCGCAGTTTTTATATTGTGAAAGTGGTGGCAGGAGAAGCTACCGTAACCAATAATGTAGCCGCCGCTATAGACCTTGTCAGAAGCGGCACCAGCAATACGGATTGGCGTATAGCGAACGAAGGAAACCTAAAATTATTCAGCAGTGCGAATATTGATGCCAGTGTAACATAAGAATACAGTTTCGGTACCGGCATTTTCAGGCCTTCTGTGGATAACAACAAGCAGTTGGGGTCGAACAGTAACCGGTGGATTTCGGTTCACGCCGTTAACGGAACTATCCAGACTTCCGATCGCAGGCTGAAAAATGATATTGAAACGTTAAGCTATGGACTTGACCAGGTAAACCAGCTACAGCCGGTAACTTACCGCTGGAAAGACGGCAACGACAAATCCGTTCATGTGGGGCTGATCGCGCAGGAAGTACAGAAAATCATTCCGGAAGCCGTTGACAGCAGCGACCCTGACAGGTTGGGGCTTAACTACAGTGAACTGGTGCCCGTCCTTATCCAGGCCATCCAGGAATTGTCGGACCAGGTGAAGGTGCTTCATGAACAAAACACCGAACAGGCCAGGCTGATCCGGCAATTATCCGGAACAACCGCCTCCATTTCAGGGAAATAGACAAATCAGAATAATATAACCTGCAAATTGAAATTAATATTCGGACTGACACCTAACAAGTTCCGCTGAAAAACGAAAAGAGAAGAATGGCTGCCCCCGGCACTCATCAATTCATACTAATTAAAAGTCTGCAATGATGCGGCCTGCAGGTTAAGGCAGCTATATTAATACTATCCAAATTTACCAGCCGGCTTTTCAGCAATGAATGGCCGGCTGGATTTATTGGTAGGCCAGTCTTGCCGGATTGCCAGCTAAAGCGAAATTCATATTTTCAAAACAGTTTTGTATAAAGCAAAAATGTTTTATTCGAGATAAATATAAAATCGAATTTATTGACCCCTTTTCATGTTGTGGTTCATGAAGATTTATCCAGGTTTGTGAATTTCATGAAGCTCTTCCTCCCGACAGAACTGAAGCTATTTGCTTAAGAACTCAAACGCCGGCACCACAGAAATTTCATACAAACCTTCGTTGATTAAATCTTTGTCGGAGAAAGTGACGATTGTGGCTGTTGTTATGTTGAAAAATTTCATTGCCGCCAGTAGTCCGTTTACTTCGCGTGACAGGTTATCGGCGTTCAACCCATAACATACCTGGATCAGAGCAAGTGGCTGTCCATTTTTAAAAACCACAAAATCACATTCGCCCTTATCATCGAAATAGTATATTTCCCTGAATTTTACCCGCAGGAACAAATAAACCAGATTCTCTAATTTTCTACCCAGGTCTTCGGTTTTACTTACCGACAAAACATTTACCAGCCCGTTATCAATTGCATATACCTTGCGTGGATTTATCAACTGTGCTTTGGATGAGTAGCTGAACACGGGGACAAAACTTAAAAGATAGGACATCTCTAAATGCGAAAACCATGTAAGGATGGTGCTGGTTGCGCCGATTGAGAGCGGTTGTTTGAGTTTGGTTGCGGTGATCCTGTTCCCGATATTTGCCATCAGATGATTGGCAAGCCGGTGGAGGCTGACGGCATCCTTTATGCCGTATCTGGCCACAATATCCCTGATCAGGATGTCGCTGTACAGGGACGTCAGTTGTTCCGGATCGCCGCTCTTCAGGTATTCAGGGAATCCGCCAAGTCGCAAATACATGTTAAGGCTTTCTTCTGATGGCTGAAGATTTTTAAAAGCCAGAAATTCAACAAAGCTGAAAGGGAAAAGCTCCCGGGTGATATGCCTTCCGGTTAACCGGGTTCCCAGTTCCTGGCTGAGCATGGCGGCATTGGATCCGGTGACAATTACTTTGAAACCTTCATCAAGTTTTTGGCGGACGTACATTTCCCAACCACTGACAAGTTGCATCTCATCGAAGAAGAGTGTTTTTGCACCGCTTTTGAGAACAATGTTATCGAGGCGGTTAAAATCGCCGGCTGAAAAACCATACAACTGCGGGTTGTCAAAATTCATGAAGAAGATGCTGCCGGAAATCATATTTTTCATCATTTGCAGCAGCAGGGTGCTTTTACCGCACCTGCGAATCCCCGAAATGATCAACACATGCGAGGAGAAGCTTTTTATATCCACCACAAGTTCACGGGTTAATCCGGGATCTTTTTCCAGAATCTGATCCCTTTGCTGATCAATTACCCTGGCAATTACACTTTCGAGTAACATGATATTTTTGTTTGTTTGATGCAAAAATACAAATTTGTTTGATATCATCAAACAACATTATGGTTTGGCAGAATAGAATATTTCGCATTTTATTTTTTATTTCAGTATAAATCAAAAAGTCAAAAAAAACTAACCTGAAAATTCATTCCGGACATCTTCTCACATACCCGGCCGGCCCTGAGTTAAGCCGGTACATCGGCTGGCAGGTATCCAAATTTACCATCCGGCTTTTAAGCAATTAAGGCCTGCTGGTGTTTCAAATGATAAAACCTCAAGTTCTTTTCAAATCTGATCCCACACTTTAATATGGGTATGGATGCGGTTCATGATTTCAAAATTACGCTTGACAGGAAAGAGCTGAACAAATCGCAGGATGAAATACTGGAGTTGCCACAAAGTATTTCAATTGCCCCGGTAAAAAATGAGGCCGCCTTGTTGAAGGCAGCCTCATTTTAATTTATACTCGCCGTTATCCTTATTCGGGCTTGAAGGCCAGCGCCATTTCGTGAACCGAAAGGGGATTGTAAGGAACCAGGCCTTCAATGATGCTGATGAGTTTGTCGTACCTCTCGTCCGGCGGATTGCCGCCCTGTATGAACCCCTGCGTGCCGAAGAAACCGGGCGCTTCCGAATTATAAAGGTATGACTGTACGCTCAGGCTGTCGATCCAGGGCCAGAGGGTGTAAATCTGTTCTGTAAAAACATTCCTGATGGAATTTTCCACCAGCAGTGTGTAGCGGTCACTGGCATTCAGTGTGTTTGACGGCAGCCCCACCTCAGCCACCCCAATGTCGGCCTGTTGCTCACCGGCGGCTGCAAAGGCCCAGTCAAAGCCCACTGCATTGGTAAAGAATTTCGCATTGGGATGCTCTGAGTTTCCGTAAACACTCACTGTACCTCCTTTCTCACCTGCGAACATTTTCAGATTGCTTACCGAAAATGGATTGTCCAATGGTCCTTCAAGTGGCAGGCCGGATATGTACACGGTCATCTGTTGTTCATAGCCACCCTCGCCGGCTCCGCTGTAATCGACCCTGTACATCGTTTCCATGAAGGATATATGCGTGGTACGGTCAATGTTATACGGACTGATAATCGCAATGCCTTTTACGGGATTTTTGTCCCAGAATATCTGCATGGCTGTGGGGCCAAAAGAGGGCAGCGACCCGTCTCCCGCATCAGTAACGGTCATTTGGTATTGCCAGGTATGCCCTTCATACTCCGAGTTTTCGATGATCACCACACTTTTGGTTCTTCCATCGTCATCCCCTGTGAAAGAAAAGGACATCGGCTGACTAAGGTTATATTTTGAGATCATCTGGATGATCTTTCCGGTTATTCCGGCGGCATCTTCACCGATGTGAATAAAATTGCGGAGATGGGCATAAATGTCATTTCCCTGAAGTGTATCGCCGGTTGTGCTTTTATACATAGAAGGGCTGCTGATGGATGCGGGTATTTCCACCGAAAATGTTTCCGGAAGGATGCTGCTTTCCTGATTCACAGGAACTGTTTCATCCTTCTGGCATGCCTGGAAGAACATGGGGATCAAAAAAAGGGCTGTGCCAAACATCAAATCTGCTTTTTTCATTCTGTTAAGTTTTAAGGGTTTAAATGAACTGTTTTGACATTGATACACCAAAATCTGGATTTCCCCTTATGACCGATAAAAAAAATGCCAGGTACCGACGGTCTGCTTAATGAGCCACCAGGGTGTCGGTCAGCACAGCGCACACGCTGAAGTAACCCAGGCCTCCGTTGCTGATGTTGGTGGGAAGGTTTCCCCTGGCTTCCTCGAAAAGGCTTCCCTGCCATTCCGTTTCGGCCAGCAGCGCCCTCAGGTAAGCGGCAAAATGATCGTTTACAGAATACTTTTTTTCAGTGATGATGCTGCCCGGGGGAAAGACGATCTCCTCCTTGTCCTGCGGAAAGATATTGTAGCTCACATCAATGGTTTTCAAGGTGTAATGCATGATTTTTGCCCTTGAAACGGAATCGGGATGGTTGTAAACAGGAAGATGCGACCAGTCGATTACTACTTCATACATAGCCTGTTCCTGAGGCGAGTACTCCACGGCTATCCATTTGATCTCAAACATTCCCGAAACGTCGCCCACAGGGCCGGTCTGGAGTCGCGTTGAGGGATAGACGGGTATCATATACGCGGATGCCTCGTAAGTCTTTCCCCTGTAATATACAGCAAGCCTGTACTGCCGGTCAATCACTGCGGCAAAAGCGGCCTGGCTTTCATACAGACCGGGTTCATCCTCCGTTTCCATGAACTCAACAAAATCATACCCATCGCCCACCGTCACCCATGCTCCCGAAGCCGGTTCAAATTCAGCATTGGCAACGGAAGCCGGTCTTGTAACCAAAATATGGTGTTTTTTAAACTCGCCGGTGATCGTTGCTTCCACGGCAATGGTTTCGTAACTCTTCTCCCCGACAGGCCAGGATGTTTCCATTTCACAGGCTGAAAATACGGAAGCCAGAGCCATTAACATAAGATAATTCTTCAGTTGTTTCATATTTTCAGTTTGTAAGTGATGGAAGGCATGATGGTCAACACGTATTTCCGGGTTACCACCAATTCACTTGTGCCGAAAAGATCGGCCGGCACGATGAATTTGCCATCCGCAGTCTTGATTTTATTGAAATTGATGGAAACCGGGTTCTTCCGGTTATAAAAGTTATACACCCCAAAAGCGAGGTTATGACTGAAATTTCCCTCTTTTTTGTTCAGCCTGAACTGGAAGGAAAGATCGAGCCTGTGGTAATCGGGCATCCTGTCGTTGTTTACTCCATCGTAGTAAGGTACTGTGTATCCGTTATAATTATAAAAGCCAGCCGGTGTTGTGATGGCAGAACCGGTATAGTAAATCCAGGTGGCTGAAAAGTCGCTTCTGCGTGAAGCCTGATAAGAGACAAAAACTGATATCTGATGAGGCCTGTCGTAGTATGCCGGGTATTCTTTTCCACCGTTTAGCGATTCAAAATGGCGCAACGCCCTTGACCAGGTGTAGGATATCCAGCCTGTCACCGTCCCTTTGTCCTTCCTTACCAGCATTTCGATGCCGTATGACCTGGCTTTGCCAAACCGAAGCTCGCCTTCGTAAAGGGGATTCAGCAGCAGGCTGGCATGAGGCTCATAGTCAATCTGGTTAAACATCCGCTTGTAAAAGAATTCCGCAGAAAATTCCAGCGGCAGGGCGTCGGGGGAGCCGCTGCATCCCAGCGCAAACTGTGCGGCCCTCTGGGGGCTGATGTTTGGTCCGGCCGGAACCCAAACCTCAAAAGAGGAAAACGGGCTGATAGAATTCGACAACATCTGAAAATACTGATGAATGATTCCATAACTCAGGTTGAACGCCATTCTCTTCCCCAGCCTGTATTTAAGACTGATACGCGGATCAAGGTTCACAAAAGCGCTGTATGAGGAGTCGTTCCGGATCACAAGGGTATCAACGGGCAAATACTCTTCATCAAAGAAATACAGACTCGTGGGGCCTCTGTTGATCCATACCGGCAGCCTCAGTCCGATTTTCACTGAAAGCGCCGGAGTGAGAGCGATCTCATCCTCAGCATGGAAAAAAACCTCCTGCGACTGGTATTCAGGCACTTTATTAAAATAACTGTCAACACTGTCAGCCGTCAGATTACCCGGATTAAATCCGTAACCACTCAGCCCGAACCCGAATTTTGCAGTATTGTCAGGGGAAATGTACCACGAAAAATCCATCTTCAGATTGGCGTTTGAAATTTTGGAATTCCAAACAAGGCCGGTCAGTCCCAGATAGTAATTGTAAAGGCTTCCGGAGATCAACAGATTTGAAAAAAGCTTGTTGTTGTAAATGTGGTTCCACCGCAGGGTCGAGGCCCGGTTGTCCCATTCAATGCCACTCCTGTCGCCGATTTCCGTATTCCTGAGAAAATCCTTTCCGTGGAAAAGGGTGAAATAGAGCCGGTTGTTTTTGTTCAGTTTGATGTTGAGCTTGGCATTGATGTCGAAATAATAAAGATCAACGTACGGAAGCTCTTTCCTGTAAAGCCAGCTCAGGTTGGAATGGCGGTAAGAAAGATAAAAAGAGCTTTTTTCTTTTATTAGCGGTCCTTCAGCCTGAAGTCCATACAGAAATGGGCTTATCATTCCGCCTGCCCCAAAACGGTTCATGTTTCCCTCGCGTGTGTAAATATCCACTACCGATGAAAGCCTGTCGCCATACCTCACGGGTATGTCGCCCTTGTAAACCTTGATATCCCTTGCGGCTTCAGGGTTTATGACTGAGTAGTACCCAAACAGATGGGAGTGGTTGAAAACCGGGGCCTCATCAATCAGCACCAGGTTTTGGTCTTTGTTGCCGCCCCTCACGAAAAAGAAAGAGGAGCCATCGCTATGCGGAGTGATGCCGGGAAAGGTCTGTAAAGTCCTAATCAGCCCCACCTCCCCCGCAAATTCAGGCATCCTCGAGATGCTCTGCGGTCTGATGCTGACAAGACTCATCTGTTCTCTTTGCTGCGCGAGGTTGTCCTCATCAGCATTCACAGTCACTTCGCGGAGCAAAGCTGTGTTCTCTTCCAGAAAAATGTCCAGTTTCTCATCCTGATACAGGGCTATGGAATATTCCCTTGAAAGAAAACCTATATATGAAACTTTGAGGGAATAGTCTCCTTTTTCAAGGGTGATGGAATAGAATCCATAGGAATTGGTGATCACGCCTGTTACAGTCCCCGTCACAAGCAGCGTGGCGCCGATAAGACCTTCTCCGCCGGATTTATCGCGGACAAAGCCGTTGAGTGTGAATTTCGCAGGCACAACGATATTTTCCGGTTTTCCTTTCTTCTTTTTTAATACTACCTGCCCCTCAATAATGGCGTACTCCAGCCCGGCCTGAGCAGTAAGTGTATCCAGGGCCTCAGAAACCAGGATGTCTATCCCTGAAAATGTAATTTTTCTCTTTTTTTCAATGATGCTGCTGTTGTAGGAAAAATGAATCCCGGCAGCTTCTGATATTTTCCCGATGGCCTCCCCAACTGTAGCATTTACAAGCCGTACCGATATTCTTTGTGCAAGCAGGCCTTCCTGCGAAAGAACAGCCGGTCCGGTCACCATCAGGACAAGAAAAGCAAGGTGGCGGATGATTTTCTTCTTACTCACAGGCACCCCCGCTGACAGTTATGGTATCTCCCTGCCAGGAGACAGTAAGATTAAGCGTCTCAGCAACCACATTCAGTATGGCCTCCGCCGTAAGATTTTCATAGGTGGCCGTCAGCGGACAACTTCCCGCTGCCGGGGTTTGAAGGACAATGCTGATGCCGTAAGCTCTCGAAATGCCGGATAGTACTTCTGCGAGCGGCGTATCCCTGAAAACAAGTTTCCCCGTTTTCCATGAAAACGCATTGATATCCTTGTTTGCCACCAGGTTCATCACTCCTGAAGTTTTATCGAAAATGCCTTTTTCGCCGGCATCAAGGGACAGGGATGAGGAGTCGCTTCTGAAAGCTACCTTTCCGCTTTCAACCACTACCTCTATTGCCGGTTCATCCGGGCGCGAACTCACCAGAAATGACGTGCCCAGAACCTCCACCAAAGCGCCCTGGGTTTCAATAACGAAAGGTCGCGTTGCATCGGGATATACCTTGAAAAAGGCCTCGCCTTCAAGCTTTACTTTCCTGAGTTTTGAACTTTTTATTGAAGAATAAGTTATTACTGTATTGCTGTTGAGAGTGATTTCCGAACCATCTTCAAGGATGATGGATTCTACCTTTTCCTTTGATGTAAATTCCTTCACAGCCGGTTTTTGAAGTACAAAAAACAGTATGGCAGAAACGGAAAGCAACAGAACAATAACGGCAGCAACCCTGTGCAGACGGTACCCGCCGGCGGAGTGCAGATTCCTCATGATGCCCGGACTGCCATGACTTTCAGTGAAAAGTTTTAGCCTGAGTTTCTCCCATTCTGTGTCCGTGTCAATCTTTTTCCCTTGTGCGGCCAGGGCCGTCAAATTCCAGACCTTCCTGTACCGGAGAAAAAGTATTTCATTTTCCCTGTCAAGCTTAACCCAATCTTCGAGCCGGCGGATTTCTTCCTGACTTGCCTCTCCTGACAGGTACTTACCTGCCAGATACAACGGGTCGATATGTAATTCGTTGGTGTCCATTTTTCAGACCTTAATACACATCATTCATATTTTTCCCTTATCTTTCATCCTGTTTTTCAGTAATTTCATTCCACTAGCTCCCCAATGTCATCATCAATAAAACCACCATGTAGTCTTTCAACTCCTCACGCAATATCCGCAGCGCTTTCGATATCTGAGCCTCAACGGTTTTAACCGAGATACCCAGTTTCTCCGACACCTCTTTGTATTTCATGCCGGAAACCCTGTTCAACTCAAATACCTCCCTGCATTTCTCCGGCAGTTTGTCGAGGGCTTTCCTGATCTGATCCTGCAATTCCAAGGCAGGAAAAGCATCGCCGGCCTCCGCTGAATCGTTCTCCAAAACGTCAAGGTCGAGCAGGCTGCTCCTGAACTTCTTATTGTCCCTGATATGGTTCAGGCAGCGGTTTTTCACGGAGGTGAACAGATACGATTTTACCGGCTTTTCAGGATCAATGTTCTCACGGTTTTGCCACAGATTGAGAAAAACCTCCTGCACGATCTCCCTGCAGGCCTCCATGTCGCCGGTATAGCCCACTGCAAAGTTGCATAAATGAAGGAAATGCCCCTTGAAAAGTTTTTCAAAAGCATCTTTATCCAGGCATCTGTATGTAACTTTTTCCTGCATTCAGCCTTCCGGAAATTGCCGTTATAGCCAGATGCAAATTTAATGAATACTCCACATATTGCCCGGGATGAAAAAAAGGTTAAAAAATAGTTATACAGCATTGAACATAATTCATCTTGCTTCGTTTTTAAATTTACTCTAAATTTGCATGTGGTTCATTCAGATGATCTGCAAACAATAAAGATTTATATGATGAAAAAAATCCTGAAAGTGTGGCCGGTCTTCCTCTTTTTTCTTGCAATCCAGCCTGTTTTAAAGGCAGAGGACAGCGTTCCCGAGCTTGGCATATATGAAAAACTTGACCATTATATTCCTGAGGGGTTGATGTTCAGGGATGAAAACTACAACGACACAGATCTGAAGAATGCGATCGACAAGCCGACGGTGCTGGCGCTGGTTTATTACGAATGTCCGGGCATCTGCAGCCCGCTGCTCGAAGGTGTGGCCGAAGTAATCGGCAGGGCAAAACTTGAATTGGGTAAGGATTACCAGGTGTTTACGGTAAGCTTTGACCCTTCTGAAACCCCTAAGCTGGCAAAAGACAAAAAGAAAAATTATGCCAGGTTGGTCAAAAACCAGGATGTGGAAAGCGGCTGGAGATATTTTACCGGTGACAGCGTAAATGTTAACAACCTGCTTAACGCAGTGGGTTACAAGGTGATGAAGGAAGGGGAAGAATATGTTCATCCTGCGGCCATTATTGTGCTGAGCCCGGAAGGAAAAATAACCCGGTATCTTTACGGGATATATTTCCTGCCATTTGACCTGAAGATGGCCGTGGCAGAAGCCCAACAGGGAAGATCCGGCCCTACCATCAACAAGGTGCTGCGATATTGTTTCAGTTACGATCCTGACGGTAAAAAATATGTGTTTAACATCACCAAAGTTTCCGGGACCCTGATCATAGCGCTTGCCCTGGCTTTGTTTGCAGGACTGATCTGGCAAAGAAAACCGAAAAAAGCAAAATAATCTAATCTGTTCAATATGTCAATATCCGCTACCCGGCCAGTGAACTTTTTTCAGGAAAAGAAGGGAATCATGTCCTGGCTTTTCACCACCGACCATAAAAGGCTCGGACTAATGTACCTGTACGTCATCGGGGGCTTTTTTCTTGTAGGTGTGCTTTTAGGCTTTCTGATGCGCCTTGAACTCATCGCCCCGGGAAGGACGATCATGGAAGCTCAGACATACAACCAGGTTTTCACACTGCATGGTGTAATTATGATCTTCCTGTTTATTATACCGAGCGTTCCCGCGGTTTTCGGCAATTTCTTCCTGCCCATCATGATCGGCACGGATGATGTAGCCTTCCCCAGGCTGAACCTGCTTTCGTGGTGGATTTATGTGATCGGGGCCATATTTGCCCTGCTCACTCTGGTGGTTGGTGAAGGCCCTGCCGATACGGGCTGGACATTTTATGCCCCTTACAGTGTGAAAACAGGCACCAATGTTACCCTGGCAGTGCTGGCCGCCTTCATACTGGGATTTTCCTCTATTCTGACAGGTCTGAATTTTATCGTGACGATCCACAGGCTCAGGGCGCCCGGAATGGGTTGGTTTAAGATGCCCCTTTTTGCCTGGTCGTTGTACGCCACTTCATGGATACAGGTGCTCGCCACCCCCATCGTTGGGATCACACTACTGATGATCGTGGCCGAAAGAGTGTTTGGCATCGGGCTTTTTGACCCTGCTTTGGGGGGAGATCCCATCCTTTACCAGCATCTCTTCTGGATATATTCCCATCCCGCTGTGTACATCATGATTTTGCCCGCCATGGGAATCGTTTCAGAGATCATTCCCACATTCGCCAAAAGAACGATCTTCGGTTACAGAGCCATCGCCTATTCCAGTCTTGCCATCGCGTTTATCGGATATTTTGTCTGGGGTCACCACATGTTTACCGCAGGGATGAGCGGCCCGGCAAGGGTTGTATTTTCCATTCTTACTTTTCTTGTGGCTGTGCCTTCGGCCATCAAGGTTTTCAACTGGGTGGCCACTTTGTATAAGGGAAGCATCGAAATTAAAACCCCCATGCTGTATATCATGGCTTTTATTTTTCAGTTCCTCATCGGCGGATTGACCGGACTTGTCAACGGAGCGCTGGCAGCGGATGTTCATATCCATGATACCTATTTCGTTGTGGGTCATTTTCACTACGTGATGTTTGGCGGCACAGGATTCGCCTTTTTCGGCGCCATACATTACTGGTTTCCGAAAATGACCGGCAGAATGTACCGCGAAAAAATGGCCAATTTCGCTTTCATCGTGCTTTTTATTGGGTTTAACCTTCTCTACTTCCCCATGCTTATCGTCGGGATCATGGGAATGCCCAGAAGATATTACGACTATCTCCCTGAATTTACCACCATGAATGTTCTGTCCACAGTGGGTTCATGGGTGCTGATTTCCGGATTGTTGTTGATGGTGATCAACCTCCTCCTTTCCATAAAAAAAGGCGAAAAAGCAGGAAATAACCCATGGGGCGGTACAACCCTTGAATGGCAAACTGCATCTCCCCCTTCACTGCATAACTTCGATACTCCTCCGGTTATTTCGGAAAATGGACCTTACGATCATAATCAATAAGAATGATATGGCTCAATTCAGTATGATAAATTCAGGTCATCTCAGGGATGACGAAGCCTCCAAGCTGGGAATGTGGCTCTTCCTCTTTACTGAACTGCTGCTCTTCGGCGGCCTTTTTCTCGTTTACACCATCTACCGTTTCATGAACCCGGAAGCCTTCCTCATGGCTTCCTACGAGCTTAACGTGGTGTTAGGCGCCATCAACACCGTCATCCTGCTGACAAGCAGCTGGACTGTGGCCATGTCCATTTCGGCCATTCAGAAAGGGAACAAAGACCTTTCGGTGACTTTTCTTATCATCACCATCGTTTTAGCAGCGCTTTTCCTTGTGAATAAATACTTCGAATGGTCGGCAAAAATCGACCACGGGATTTTCCCCGGGATGGAGCATTACACAGAGATGGAGCCCGGGCAGAAACTTTTTTTCTTCCTTTACTATTTTATGACCGGACTTCACGGACTGCATGTCATCATTGGGGCAGTTTTTATCTGGGTGGTGATACACCATATCAGCAAGGGAAAAATAACACAGGATAACTTCATCCTTCAGGAAAACGCAGGCCTTTACTGGCATCTGGTAGATGTGATCTGGATTTTCCTTTTCCCGCTGTTTTATCTGATCCACTGATTTTTAAAAGAATACAAAAAAATAATCAAAACAAATTATATGGCAGAACAAAAAAACAGCCGCATGTTGCCCGGCGATCCTGATAAGCACTACATCCTGCCTTACAGGTTCCATTTCGGAATCTGGTTCGGGCTGATCATTCTCACAGCGATGACCGTGGCAGTGTCCGTTACGGGAATCAACCTGGTGGCCTTCTCAGTGATCACTGCCCTGATCATTGCCTCTGCCAAAGCATTTGTGGTGGTTAACTATTTTATGCACCTGAAATACGACAACCTCTTTTTAAGAATACTGGTCGGAATAGTGATGCTGCTTTTCGCAGTGTTCATCGCACTCACAGCCATTGATTATTTAACAAGATAATACGGGTACCATGTTTTCAGACGCATCAAATTTTGTAAAAGGGGTTGACCTCTCATTTGCGGTGATTTTAGGGATTTCAGTGATCTTTCTGGTGGGAATAACTGCCGTTATGATCTATTTTGTGTGGAAGTACCGGAGGAGCAAAAATCCCAAAGCCACCCAGATTGAAGGCAACAATAAACTTGAGATACTCTGGACGGTTATCCCCACAATACTTGTGCTCATTATGTTTTATTATGGTTGGTTGGGTTACAAACCGATGCGCGATATCCCTGAGGACGCTATTCCTATCAAGGCCACAGCGCAGATGTGGAGCTGGAATTTTGAATATGCCAACGGCAAAAACTCCGACACCCTCGTTGTGCCTCTGAACAAAGCGGTAAAGCTTGACCTGGTTTCAAGGGATGTATTGCACAGCCTCTACGTTCCTGCTTTCAGGATAAAGGAGGACGTGGTGCCGGGGAGAACCAACAAAATGTGGTTCATCGCCCAGGAAACAGGAAAGTACGACTTGTTCTGCGCCGAGTATTGCGGATTGAGACATGCTTACATGCTTTCCAAAGTAGTGGTTCTCCCTGAAGATGAATATACAAAATGGTACAACGATACAACTTCAGCCCTTGCCAATGTTCACCCCGGCTTGCAGGTTATTAAAAAAAATGCCTGCGTCAGTTGCCATTCCTTTGATGGGACAAAGCTCGTCGGGCCTTCCTTCAGGGGAATATGGGGAAAATCGGAAACGGTGGTCACCGACGGCAAAGAAAGAAGCATTACGGTGGATGAAGATTACCTCCGGCGTTCCATTTACGATCCGAACGCCGATATTGTAATCGGGTACAACCCCGGCCTCATGATCTCTTACAAAGAGCTGATCGGTGAAGACGACCTCGCACAGATCATCGAATACCTGAAAACCCTTAACTGATTGGCATTCCCTTCGCCAAATACCTTTCTGGAGCTTGCCAAGGTTAAAATCACCTTTGCCGTTTCACTCACCACAGTCACAGGATACCTGCTGGCTAAAAATGCTTTTGATTCCGGGATAATACTTCCCGTTTCAGGCATCTTCCTGCTGGCCTGCGGGTCGTCTGCCATCAATCACCTGCAGGAAAGGAAAAGGGATGCCCTGATGAACCGGACACAGGGGCGGCCATTGCCTTCAGGAAAGATTACACCTTTTGCTGCAACTTTGTTTGCAGTTATCCTTGTATCAGGAGGTTCTCTTTTATTATGGACAGGTTCAGGCCTCACAGCCACTCTGCTGGGATTGCTGGCCCTTGCATGGTACAACCTGGTTTACACCCCTTTAAAAACCCGGACTGCCTTCGCCGTTGTTCCCGGCTCTTTGATCGGCGCTATCCCGCCGCTGGTGGGATGGGTGGCAGGAGGAGGTTCGCTGTCGGATCCCAGGGCAATGATCCTGGCCTTTTTCTTTTTCATCTGGCAGGTTCCCCATTTCTGGCTGCTGCTGCTGAAGTACAGCAGGGAGTACGAAAGAGCAGGAATGCCCTCGCTCACAGGCTCCTTTTCCATAACCCAAATTAAAAAAATGACCTTCATCTGGACCCTGTCAACAGCAGTAAGCGCCCTGATGCTTCCGGCATCCGGTATTATAAGATCCATGACATTCTCCGTTGCCGTCGCCGTTGCCTCCATTTGGCTGGTTGCAGCGTTTTCAGGACTGATTCTGAAGAAAGGGGGTCAGTTTGACCCGTTCAGATATTTTATGAAAATTAATTTTTTTGTCCTCCTTATTATTGTTTTTCTGTCGCTGGATGCGGTTTTATAAGCGCAACGGATGGAGGCATGGTACAACCGGATAAAAACCGGCATTAAACCGGCAGATTTTTCAGCCTTTTTTCAATCTCCTCCCATCCGGGCAGATAAGCGCTCATCAGGCTTTTCCATAACTTCCCATGATTGGGAACCCGGAAATGAAGCAACTCATGCACAATCACATATTCGCCGGTCTTTTTATCCATTTCCAACAGATCTTTATTGAAATTCAGGTTGCCATCGGTAGAACAGGATGCCCATTTGTTTTTCATGGGACGGACATACAGTGATTTGATTTGAATGTCCATCTTTAGGGCATATTCCCTCACTTTTAGCTTAAAATCATCCTTATCCTTCCAGGTTCTCATGGCTATAGGTTATAGGCTTTGAATAGCCGGGTAAAAAGCTCATCCACCAGCGAAGCTGCTTTATCAATGTCATCTTCTTCGGTGAGCACTGCATAATAAATACCGCTTCGCAGTTCCCGCATTTCCTTTTCGCTGGTCTGCCAGTTAGGATTATTCAGAAACTCACCTTTTATTTGTCTGGTAATGCCTTCCGGATTTTTCAATCCTTTATCAAGCAAGGTTCCGTAAACAAAAAATGTTAGTCCGTCAAATCCTTTTGCTGCCTGTTCCTTCTTGCGCTCGACATCTTGCCGGTAAATGGCTTTTAGTTCTGCCAATGCCTCCTGGGTGCTGATCTGTCTGTCCTCATATCGTTCTTCAACCTGTTCAGCCCGTTCTTTCAACCCAATAAGGTATAGATCATCGGAATTTTCTTCCGCTATCTTTTCAATGCTTTTGACTAAGTTGATTACCCTGACATTATCTGATTTCCCGGTTTCCTTTATCTGCTCAATGGTCTTTTCATTGATTTCATAAAACTCTGTTGCCTTTTGCAGATTATTCAGGTCAATATGATTCCGGATCAGTTCATTGGTCTTTCGCTGAAATTCACGGTCGGGCTGAACCCTTTTTGCGTAAGCATTGCGGACAACCTTGTAAATCGCTGATAAAGTGGAATAGTTATCAATGTATGGTCGCAAAAATAAATCGGGAGAAATAATCTCGTAAAGCATTTCCAACTCCCTGTAAAGTTTGAAAAACTCCTTACGTCTCGATTTATCCCTGAAATGAGCGATCAGATTGTCGGTGTCCTTGTCATTGAAGTTCCGGCTTATCAATTTCAGATAGGGAGGAACCGATTCTTCCATCTTTGCTTTAAACAGATGTTTTAACAAGGCAATATCCCTGACAATGGCATTGACTTCATCACTGTCGAATGCGAGCGCTTTCTCAAGGTTCTCGAATATACCCACAAAATCCAGTACAAAACCATGAGGCTTTACCATATCCCTTTCTTCATTTTCATACGGACGGTTCACCCTTGCAATGGCCTGGAGAAGGGTGTGATCCCGCATGGGTTTGTCTAAGTACATGGCATACAGGATGGGCGCATCGTAACCGGTAAGCAATTTTTCAGTTACGATCAGTATTTTCGGGTATTCATCAATTCTTGTGAACCTCTTACGGATATCTTTTTCCTTTTTGGCTTCGAGATGGTATTGTTTGAGTTCCTCCGTATCATTGTTGTTACCTGTGTAAACAACTTCCGAATATTCAGCAGGCAACAATTTATCCAATGCTTTTTTATACATGGCACACGCCGGACGGTCAACCGCAACCATAAAGGCTTTGTATCCCATTGGTTCGACATTTTCGAGGTAATGTCCGGCAACAAGTCTGGCTACCTTTTCAACCCTGGCTGTACCTTTCAGGAAATTCCGGGTATTGACCGCCCTTTCAAGTATCTTATTCAGTTCCTCTATATCATTTATCCCCTCAGCTTCTGCGAGGTTCAGAAATTCTTTTTCCAATATTTCTTTTGGGACAAGTAAGTCATTGGGCGCAATCCCATAAAACAGAGGCAGGGTTGTCCCGTCTTCGATGCTGTCGGAAATGGAATATTTATGAAGATAGCCTTTATCGTCCTCCAGCCCGAAGGTTTTAAAAGTGCCCTTTCCATAAACGGTTTTATCAACCGGGGTTCCGGTAAAACCAATATAGGTTGCATTGGGAACAGCCGCCATCAGGTAATTACCGAGGTCTCCGCCGGTAGTTCTGTGGGCTTCATCAATGAGCACATAAATATTTTTTCGCAGGTTCATTTTGGCAGGCATATCCCTGAACTTGTGGATCATGGTAAGGATAATCCCCCGGTAATCCTCCTTCAATAGTCTTTGTAAGTCCGAAATATGATCCGCTTTCACGGAGTTTTTCACCCCCACCGATTCAAGGTTCTTCAGCATCTGGTCTTCCAGTTCGTTCCGGTCGATCATCAGCAGGATGGTAGGTTTTTCAGATTCCGGCGCTTTAAACAGCAATTCGGCAGCCTTGATCATGGTATAGGTTTTCCGCTGCCCTGTGTATGCCAGATAAGTCCCCGTGTTTTCTTTTTCTCGTGTGCCCGTTCAATGATTTTATCAACGGCTGTTTTCTGATGCTGCCGCAGGATGTATTTGTTCAGTTCTTCATCCTTTTCGGCAAAAACAATGAACTTTTTGATGTAATCGAGTATGTTTTGCTTTGCGCAGAACGATTTGATTTTGGCTTCCAGGTTGCCGATTTCTTCTTTTATGCCTTCACCGGTCAGGCTTTTCCAGTTGAAAATATTTCGTTTGACCGTATTCCAGGTTACCCCGTAAGAAAATCCGATGCTTTCGGTTACCGTGAAGATTTGCTCCGGCACAAAGAACTCCGGCGTTTCGCTGTGATACCTCCTGATCTGGTCAACCCCGATGGCGATGGCTTCATCTTTGGTTGCATTTTTACATTCAATCACAAGAACGGGTATTCCATTTATCAGAAAAACTACATCCTCACGGTTGGCATACCTTCCATTGAACAGGTAATATTCCTCTGTTACTTCGTAGCAATTGTTTTCCGGATGATCGAAATCAATCAGGATAAGGTTGAACTCACGGTTTTCCTCTTTATTGAAATATGTTTTTTCTCCCTGTATAAATCTTAAAAAATCACGGTTGCCAAAAATATCGGGCAGGGGAGAATTCAACATCCGTATCAGTTCCTCTTTGCTTTCCGTGAATTTAGGATTGAACTTTTTTACCTTACAATAAAGAATGTCGTTAAAAAACCGTGAAGCATTTTTAGCTTTTTCCCGCGATGAAATACCCTTCGCATTAAATTCCCTCCTTTGTTCGGCTTCGGTTCTGGAAATATAAACCCATTCAATATCCGTTGCGTATTGCAGGATGCGGGACTGGACGGATTTATGTTCGGTGGGTTTAGGCATTATTCCTTCGATTTCTTAAATTCATCCTTTATCATTTGTTTTATTTCACTCACGCCCGGCAATTCACCTTTCAAATTACTTGGTAACCTCTTTTTATAGGAATATTTAGCCACTCCTATCGGATTTTGAAGTCCTGCCAGAGCATATTCCACTTCAATATTGTCCTTTTCAGCGCAAAGAATAATACCGATGGATGGATTTTCATCCTTAAATTTAACCTGATCATTCAGCAGGTTTAAATAGAAGTTCATTTTCCCAGCAAATTCAGGCTCAAATTCTCCTATTTTCAAATCAATGGCAACAAGGCATTTCAGCTTCCGGTGAAAAAACAATAAGTCAACAAAATATTCTTTTTTCCCAAGAGTAAGCCTGTATTGATTTTCAATGTAAGTAAACCCGTATCCCAATTCCATAATTAAATCTTTGATTCGGGCTATAAGCCTGTTTTCTAAATCTCTTTCGAGAATGGGCTGGTTTATACCGAAAGGTTCGAAATTATAAGAGCTTTTTAATATTTCATTTGCCTGGTCGGCTAAATGTTCCGGGAGGGCTTTTGTGAAGTTATGTGCTTTGGGATCAGTGACTTGTCTTTCATATGCATTTGCTTTTATTTGGAACATGAGTACGCTTTTTGACCAACCAAACTTATTTGTTGAATTCAGGTAATATGTCCGTTGCTCTTTGCTTTTGATTTTTGACATGATTTGAATATTTTGACCCCAGGGCACTTTTTGCGTCAATGCAAGCAGGGCAGGATCATCCTTATATTCGTTGTGAAATTGCCTCATGTACCATAAATTCTGTGGCGAATATCCCAAAGCTGAAGGTAACTGCTTTTTCAAATCAGCAGATAATTTTTCTACAATTGATTTTCCCCAACCAAATTTTTCCTGACGGGTAATAATCAGTTTTCCAATGTTAAAATAAAGATCAATGACAGATTTATTCCATTGAGAAGCTACTTTTATTTTAGCTTTTTCAATAGCAGACAGAACATCTATCAGAAGATGTTGATAATCATCTTTAATAATATGATTGATTTCTTTTACCATATCAATTAATTTATCTATTTCTCCAACACCAGTTGGAGAATTACTAAATTCATTTTTTGTACCCATTTCTCCAAAGCCCGTTGGAGAATCATTTGCTTGCTAATCAGAAACAATTTCTGCAACACCTGTTGCAGTTTTACCTCATTTAATATCTCCGACACCTGCCGGAGAAACTTTTGCAGCTATAAAATTACCCATATTTTTCTTCTTTCTCTGCTGCCAATGCCACTGTCTGCTGCTGCTGCATTTTTATCACCTCTTTCCCCATTCCCTCAAACTCTATTTCATGTACCCGCCGTTGCCCGGTCATCAACTCATGCAAAAGGGTTTTGAAAAGGTCGGAGAGGGTTTGTTTTTTCTTTTGTTGAATCTTGATTTTATTATCAGTAAGAGTCAGAATTTGGGCAATTTCTATTTGCTCAATTTTAGAAGGAACACCAATCATCAGTGTATTCAACGAGTTTCTGTCAAGCGTTGGAACTGATGCACCCGTTTTAAATCTTCCTAAATTTAAATGTTCAAAATAATAAAATGCAAATCGTTCGTCATTCTCAAAAAAAGCTTTCACATACAGGGAAGTATTGTGTGCCCAAAAATCAGTATCATAATATTGTGGTTTACCACAAGTTCCGCTTCTTCCTATTGTAACACCAGGGGCTTTGACAAAGCTTTCACAATGATAGCCAATAACACCATTTGAACCAGCAACAGGGATATTTCCATCTTTAAATTCACTTTTTGTAAGGTCTTTTCCTCTTTGCAATAAAGCAAATTTTGGAAACTCCACCACCTCCCAGCTCTCCGGCACCGGCCCGATTTCGGTTTCCTTTTGCGGTTCGCCGTGCAGCCCTTCGGTAAAAAGTTTTTGCATCAGGGCTTTTTTGAGTCCGGTGGTGGTTTTTATCAGCTTGTCCTGCTGCTCAATGGCTTTTTGGATGGTGGTGAGGATGTAGGCGATTTTGCGCTGCTCGTTATTTGGAATTAATGGAACTCTTATGCTGTTTTTATATTTTGTAAAATCTAGGTTCCTTATTCCCGTTGTTTGGGCTTGCATTTCAAATGTATTTCCAGCTTCGTAGAAATTCATTAAGTAGTAGAACACAAATTTCGGATCTAATTCTTCATTGATTACTCTAATTCTTGAAGTGAAATTTGAGAAACTAAAATCACCATCGTCTTTGTCAAAATAAACAACTCTTCCAACCGGCTGCTTTGGGCCTCCACCAGACCTTTCAATTACAATATCTCCCTTAATCAATTTCCTTTGGTCAAACTGTTTTTTCTCAACTTCCAATACTGCAACATTTGAATAATCAATCTTTCCACTATCAGTAAAATTGGTATTGCGAATTACAGTTACAGTTTTAAATGGTGGCTTTTTACCTGTCCAGAAGCCATTTCCAAAATTAAAATATTCTGGATTTTCTAATAGGATATACTTCTTCCAATTTTCACTCATATTCCCAACTTTTCAAAAATGTTAATACCGGTGGTTTCGGCTTCGCTCAACCACCGGAAGAACGTACAACGCTGGCTGAGCGTAGTCGAAGCCAGCACATTCATCATTGTTCTTCCGCATCCTTCCTGTAATTTCTATAATGCGATCCATTCATACATTCCGCGGCTTTTCTTACATCTTCTGTCCTTCCCTCTATCAGCGCCTCTTTCTTTTTCCTGCTCCAGCCCTGCACCTGCTTTTCACGGTAAAATGCTTCGTCAATCCTCGCATATTC